>CAHJWV010000001.1 GCA_903643055.1 Burkholderiales bacterium
CGAACTCGCCGAGCCGTTGCGCAACGGCCTGAGCAAGCTGACGGGCGGCGTCTCGGGCGTCAGTCGCCGTGTCTTGTGTGTATTGGAAGACCGTGCCGGTGAGCGATGACAGTTCGGTCTTGGCCGCGTTGTAGGCCGTGAGATCGTCCGGGCTGCCCGTCAGCAAAAACGAGCGCTCTGCCGATTCGGCATCGGTGACGAGTTGCAGGATGCGCGAGATGGCGATGCGCGCATCGGTCAGGCGGCTCGCGCTGCGCACGATGTGGGCTGTATGGCGGTGCGTCCATTCACTGACGACGAGCAACATCACCGCCCCGGCAAGCACGAGCGGAAAGGCATATCGCTTGCGAAACCAATGTTCGACCCGACTTCTTTGCATGTGCCCGTTGCCTCGTCAGACAGACGGCCGCTGCGGTGGCGACCAAAGAGTCCATTTTGCGGGAAGGACATGGCTGTGCAGGTACAGGGCTTTGTGCGCAGCGGGCTTCCTGCAAAACGACTGCCCGCAGAAAGCTAGCGATCTGTACGGCTTTTCTTTCCGGGTGTTCGATGTCTAAGGGTTTATACTATATTACGGGTTAACCCTAGGAAAACAGGTCTGCAGGCGCAGACCGACCCTGTGAAACATCATGAAGATCTTGTCCTCCCTGTTGAAAAGACTGTTTGCGCTTGCTCCACGTGACTCCGAAGATGCCTATCTGACGGGTTGTGCTGACATTTATGAACTGGAATACCGCATGCGCAATCTGGATCGTTCGCGCCGTGCGCACACGTTTCAGCTGTACGCTGTTCGCTAACGTTCTCGTTAGTCGTCTGTCGTTGTTTCCGCTCCAGCCCATCGTTGATTGATGTCGCTTTGATCGGCTGAATCACGCTTCTGCACGTTCGCCCCGCACCTGATTGACAGGTGTTTTTGGGCGGCGTTGCAGGCTGATTTCCTTGTACCTCGGCGCGATTTGGGCGCATTGGATGCCGCTTGTGCACGCTCATTTGCACGGCCTGTCGTCGCGGGTTTACTTCGAGCGGCTATTCGAATTTCCGCTATCGAAACCCGTTCTTGTTCGTTCCGCAAATGATGGCGGCTTCGTATCGTCCACCCATCGTTTCCAAGTTGCCGGTGTGATTTTCTCCACGCCGGCCAGCCCCATGAAGATCGTTGGAATTCTCGGCAGCCCGTCGGCCGTGTCACGTTCAGGCAGCCTTCTGCAATTGGCACAAACCCAGTTGCAAAGTGTCGCCACGAACCTGCACACCGTGTCGATCCGTGAGCTGCCGGCCACTGCGATCTTGCATGCGGAGTTTGATCACCCGTTGATTCAACAGGCACTTGGCGAAGTCGCCCAAGCCCAGATGATATTGGTGTCGACGCCCATTTATAAAGCTGCCTACAGCGGGTTGCTCAAGGCATTTCTTGATCTGCTTCCGCAAGATGGCTTGCGCGACAAGACCATCCTGCCGCTGGCCACGGGCGGCAGCATCGCCCATCTGCTGGCACTCGATTACGCATTGAAGCCGGTGTTGTCTGCCCTTGGCGCGCGCGACATCCTCGACCCGGTTTTTGCTACCGACTCCCAAATCCCAAAGCACCCCACCGATGGCTATCAGCCAGATACCGGCGTGCAGGAACGCCTGGGTCGAAGCCTGCAGGCCGTCATGGATCGGGCTGAAGATTTTCTGCGTCGCCAAGATGCCGTGCGCGAACGCGATGCCCTGTTGGCGCGCGCACGAGCACACACGAGCGAAGTTCAAGCGCCGTGGCCCTCCGGCAATGTCCGCTGGTCCGTTTGATGGCGCAACACACAAGCGCCATTGCCCGTCATCCAAGTCATCCATCTGTCTCTCCACTGTTCACTAAAGGAAAAGTCATGAGCATCACCGCCATCAATGTCCGCAACCAATTTCGCGGCAAGGTCAAAGAAGTCATCGAGGGACCGGTCGTCTCCGAGATCGACGTTGAAACTCCGTCTGGGTTGATCGTCACCTCGGTCATCACCACCCGTTCGGTGAAGGAACTCGGTCTCGTACCAGGCCGCGATGTCGTCGCATTGGTCAAATCGACCGAGGTGTCGATCGCTACGCTGTGAAGCAACGGCTCCGCGCTTCTTCTTCACGGGAGATCGACGAGATGGCTTTTCGAGGTGATCCAGTTCGCGTGCTTGTGGTGCCCGGTCTGCATGACAGCGGGCCAACCCATTGGCAGACTTGGCTCGAAGCACACTTTCGGCAGGCCGTGCGCGTGGAGCAAGAGGATTGGGGCAAAGCTGACCTCGAACGGTGGGCGGAGCGCATCGAAACGACGCTTTCGCGGCACCCCGGCTCGCGTTGGGTTGCCGTGGCTCACAGCTTCGGTTGCCTCGCGCTCGTGCGGTTTCTCGCTTCGGGCGGAAAGGGCGTTCAGTCGGCACTGATGGTCGCTCCGGCGGACCCGGAAAAATTCGCGGCGGCGCCAGCCCTGTCGCAGTCTCGTTTGCCGATTCCCTCAGTGTTGATTGGCAGTGAAACCGACCCGTGGATGCACATCGAGAGTGCCCGCGAGTGGGCACATCTCTGGGGCTCGCAATTCATCAATCTGGGCGAAGTCGGGCACATCAATACCGATGCGGGCTTCGGACCCTTCCCGCAAGCCAAGACCTTGGTCGAATTGATGATTCACCGTTTGGAGCGTGCACGTCGCATGCAGCGGGCTCATCCGATGGAGCTGTCATTCGCCATTTGAGCGGGTGCTCAGAGAGCTCGGCTTGACCACTTGAAAACTGAAGCGACGCGCCTGCACGTTTGACGGGGAAGATTGTCATAAGACACGCTTTCATTGCGCTGCACTGTGAAGTGACCAAGGCCTGGAATCGGTTCCACCCATAATTCCCTCAGTCTTGACGGCAGATGCCTGCCGTTCAATCCTTCGGCGAACGTGGAGTGATCAAGTGAAGAATTTCGTGTTGGCATGTGCTGCCGCAACGTCCCTGGTGGCGTGCGGTGGAGGCTCTTCCAATGAAGAGCAGACGTCGGGAACATCGCCGGTTAATCCGTCAGCACCCGCACCCGCACCGACTCCTGCTCCTGCTCCTGCTCCTGCTCCTGCTCCTGCGTCGAAGAGCTTCAAGCGAGGCATCGCCTATGACATCGCTGCAGACGAGGATCTGACCGCGCTCTCACCAGGTTTAAGCTGGTGGTACAACTGGGGCGCCAAACCAAGCGTCTCCATCTCATCTGACTACAGCGTCCGCTACGGTATGGACTATCTGCCGATGATGTGGAACGGCAGTGGCAAGGTGGATGACATCGAGGCTTATTTGAAGACCCACACGCAGATCAAATACCTGCTTGTGCTCAATGAGCCCAACCTTACCGATCAAGCCAACCTGACACCGCAGGCTGCGGCAAAACTCTGGCCCACCTTCGAATCCCTCTCAGCGCGTACGGGGGTGAAGATCGTCGGGCCGGCGATCACCTGGGGCACCATGCCCAATTTCGCCGATCCCGTCGTGTGGCTCGATGCGTTTTACGCTGCCTATCGTGCAGACCATGCCAACCGTGACCCGCAGATCGACTATTTGGCTTTCCATTGGTACGACTATGGTTTGACAGCCCAGCTGGATCGGCTGAAGAAATACAACAAGTCGATTTGGGTCACTGAGTTCGCCAACTGGCACAACGGCGACGGCGCCATGCAAATTGACTCGGTGGCGAAGCAGAAAATTCAGATGGAGGAAATGGTGGCGGCTTGCGAAGAGCGTGACGACGTGTTTCGCTATGCTTGGTTCATTGGTCGCATGGACAACGACCAACATTTCACCAGCCTGCTTGGAGCCAAAGGACAGCTGACGGAACTGGGGCAGCTGTACATCTCGCTCCCGTACAAAAACAAATAACTGGATCGGGCCGCCATGGGCGGCCCGTCATTCCAAGTGTTGGAAAAGCAAAAAGTGGCCGCTAGGGCCACTTTGCATTGGAAGCCGAGGGAGCTGTCAGCGGCGGAACTTGCCGTCCGGGCCAATGATGGAGAGATCGGCAAAGACCAGACCGGTGTGGTCATCCGGGCTGAAGTTGATTTCCATCCCGCCGATGTCAAGCTTTTGCAGGCTGTTCAGGGTTGAAACCAGCTTATCTCGCGACGGCCCTGGGCCTGCTTTTCGCAACGCGGCCACCAACACCTTGGCAGAAGCGAAGCCTTCCATCATTGCGGGCGACACACCTTCTAGGCCTTTGACCTTCGCGAGATCGACAGCTTCTTTGACGATCGGCGCCGACAGCGAACGCTCATAAGGGAAGACCTGAGTGACGATCACGCCGTGTGCGTTGGCGGCCATCTGCTTGATGAAGCCGCCGGAGGCGTTGTTGGACAGCGTGACGATTTGGGCGCGTGAGCCGGTAGCACGGATCGCCTTGGTCCCTTCGACCAGCGCGGCAGCGGTGCCGATGAACAAGACAGCTTGAGCTTCAGATTTGGCGAGCGCGGGAGCTAGGACACTGAAATCCGGCTTTTCGCGATCGAACTTTTCTTGCACCACCGGCTGTTTCTGCACCGACGCAAAGCCCAAAGCCGCGCCAACGACAGCATCGGAGCCAAAGGTGTCATCGACGTTCCAGACCGCGATCCGGTCCATGCCGATCAGGCTCAAATGCCTGATCGCACGTTCAGCTTCCCGCTGATATGTTGCCCTGACATTGAAGACATAGGGCTGCACTGGCTTGTGAAGAGACATCGCGCCGGTGGATGGCCCGATCAATGGCACTTTGAACTCGTTCAATACCGGGAGCATCGCCTGCGTGTGCGGCGTACCCCGGCTGAGGAACAGTGCGATGGCTTTGTGCTCAACGATCAGCTTTCGCGCATTTTCTGCGGCGAGCTTTGGGTCAAATTTATCGTCGAGAGAAACCAACTCGATGTTTTTGCCGTAAACGCCGCCGTTTGCGTTGACCGAATCAAAGTAAAGCTTTGCGCCCGCAGTGGTCTCTTGGACGCCTGCCGCTACCGGACCTGTGAAGGCTGCCGTTTGCCCGATAACGATTTGTGCCCATGAAGGCAGGGAGGCTGCCAACACCACAACACCCAGCGCAGCGCGACGCGCGGCGTTTGCGAGAAAGGACATAGGATCTCCAGCAAAACGAGGAACGGCAAGACGGCCGGTATTTGATTATCAGTCGGTGCGCAAAGCGCCCGAGTCACTTTCGTGACCCAAGCGACAGCGTGCGCTATTACCTCACTTCAATGCAATAGGAGTCAACGGGGAAAGACGGGTGGGTGATTACTAACGAGCCGCCTGTCGATCTTGGATCAACGTCGGAACTTTCCGTCCGGTCCGATGATGGAGAGGTCGGCGTAGTCCAAACCGGTGTGGTCTGCAGAGGTGTAGGTGATGTCTAACCCGCCGAGGTCATAGCGGCTGAAGGTTTCGAGTGCACGGCGAAGCTTTTCGCGTGTGGGCTGTGGTCCGGCACGGCGCAATCCTTCAACCAGTACCTTGGCCGAGACGAATCCTTCGAGCATGGTCGGGGTCAGTTCCACGTTGGCTGCCTTGGCGATTTCGATGGCTTCTTTGACAACCGGTGTCGCAATCGAGCGCTCATACGGGAACACCTGACTCACCACAACGCCATGTGCCAGATCTCCAAGATCCTTGATAAAACCTGACGAGGCGTTGTTGGACAAGGTCACCATCTGGGCGCGTGAACCGCTGGCGCGGAAAGCTTTCATGCCGTCGACCACCGCGTTTCCCGAACCGATGAACATGACAGCCTGTGGCTCGGCAGCCACGATCTTCGGAATGATCGGCGCGAAGTTCGGCTTGCTCCGGTCGTACTTTTCGTGTGCGACGGGCAGCTTGTTGACGTTCTTCATGCCCTTCAACACGCCGATCACCGCGTCTGCGCCAAAGCTGTCATCAACCTGAATGACTGCAATCCGATCGATACCGATGAGGCTCAGGTGAGCGACCGCACGTTCGGCTTCGCGCTGATAGGTGGCCCGCACATTGAACAGCCACGGGTTGACGGGGTTGTGCAATGCCATCGCACCGGTGGATGGGCCGACAAGAGGCACCTTCCATTCGTTCAGCAGCGGAAGAATGGCCTGGGTGTGGGGGGTGCCACGGGTCAGAAACAGGCTGACCACGCCTTGGTCGATCAACTGCTTGGCATTCTCGGCCGCGAGCTTGGGATCGAACTTGTCGTCCATCGACAGCAACTGGATCGACTGGCCGCTGATGCCACCGTGGGCATTGACCGAGTCAAAATAAAGCTTGGCCCCAGTCGTTGTTTCGATCACGCTGGTGGCGACCGCACCAGTGTGCCCGGCGGTCTGTCCAATCTTGATTTGTGCCCATGTACTGCTGACGAACGCAGACAGCGCACACAGCATCAGAAATTTTTTCATTAGGAATCCTTGGTGTAACGATGTTGCATCATCGGGTTAAGTGCGGTAAGGCATCGCCCGTTACCGATGCACAGCCAAGCAAAAAGACTGTGTTTATGAAGAATTGTCTATTTATCCCTAATGCGTGTGCAAGCCCGCTTAAGTTTCGAAGTCAACGAGCAACGCAGCCGATTGACAGGAGGAATAAAAAATGACATGCATTTTTTATCAGGTGGGCGCCCGCTCTGGCCTATGTGGCCGGGAAACTGACGATTTGTTAATCAGCAACTGCGCCGGCCAATTATCAAAGCGGAGATGATTGTCAGTTGTGGCTGAATAAAAACCCATGGAATTGCGCAGCTTGCCAAAGCCACCCCTGCTGCTGACTCGGTCGGCTCCGGCCACTGCAGGCGCAAGCTGCAATGGCAGTCCTGGTCCTGTCGCAGCCTGCGACTGGGTCATGCCCCGATCGGCTGAACTTTCAGTTGCCCATGCTGGGTTTGCAAGGTGGCCGCCATCAAGCTGCACAGGGCATGCACGGCTTCAATCGTCGGCATAACTGTCTGAGTGATCTGGCCCAGTTCGATGACAGCGCCGACCAACGCCTGCAGTTCAAGTGCACGCCCATGCTCAACGTCTTGCAGCATCGATGTCTTGTGCGCGCCGACCGCTTCTGCGCCCGCAATCCGCTTGTCCAGCGAAATCTTGAATTCGACGCCGAGCTTTTCAGCCACGGCCTGGGCCTCGCGCATCATGCGTGCGGCCAATTCGCGAGAGGCGGGGAAGCGACAGATGTCTTCGAGCGTCGCGTGGGTCAACGCGCTGATCGGGTTGAAGCTCAGGTTGCCCCAGAGCTTGACCCAGATCTCAGCGCGAATGTCTTTCGATATCGGCGATTTGAAGCCTGCCTTCATCATCGTCTGCGACAGGGCTTCGATGCGCGGGCTGCGGCTGCCATCGGGTTCGCCCAGCGTGAATCGGTTGCCTTCGATCACCCGCACGACACCCGGTGACACCAGTTCGGCAGCCGGGTAGACGACGCTGCCGATCACTCTTTCTGGCTCGATGAAAGCCGCGATCACGCCGCCCGGGTCAACGCTTTGCAGTCGATGCCCTTCGAAGTTGCCGGGCAGACGATGGAAGTACCACCAAGGTACGCCATTGATCATCGTCACGATGACTGTGTCAGGTCCGAACAGCGCGCGCATCTCTGGCAAGACGTCTTTGACTTGATG
>CAHJWV010000002.1 GCA_903643055.1 Burkholderiales bacterium
GCCGGTACTGCGGCTCGATGCGATCGAAGCCGAAGCCAAGGTGGTGCCTTCGCTGGAGATGTCTTCGGCGCTGGCGCAAGTGCCCGATCCATCGGCCTCCAGTTCTGCGGCGCGTTATACCGATCCCGATGTCGAACGCCATCGCGTCGAGCTTGAGCGCTTGCGCCAGATGGAGTCTTCGCTGCAAAGCCTGCGGCAGCAAGGCATCGCGACGCAGAAGCTGCTTGCGGACATGCAGGAACGTTTGCGTGACGCTGAAGCGGGCCGTTATGCCAATCCGCTGGTCTATGCCTTGGCCGGATTGTGCGGCGTGTTGGCGGTGGCGCTCGCGGTGATGTTCTGGTTGCGCCGGCGCGATCGTTTGTCCGCCGGCTGGTGGGTGCCGCCGGACGCTTCGGGCGGCCCGGCGCCGGAGGCCGCTGCAGCCGAGCCGGTGGGCGGACCTTCTGCGCCGAGCCATTTCACTTCCGATCTGAATGATGCGCAGGAAGCCCCGGGCGCTGGCTTGCGGCGGTTCTCGGCATCGACACCGCTGCGACCGCCCATCGTGACCGCTGGCACGCCCGCAGCTCAGCCTGCGCCCGATTTGCAGCCGCTGGAACTCAACGGCGATGACCTGCGGACCTCGGCTCTGACTTCGGCGTCGGCCTCAGGCGCGCGCTCGCAACCACCGTCATCGCTGACCTTCGATCTGGAATCCGGTATCGGCGAGCCGCGCCGGCCGATGTCGGCCGAGGAATTGATCGATCTGGAACAGCAGGCCGAATTTTTCGTTGTGCTCGGCCAGGACGATGCGGCGATCGATCTGCTGATGGGCCATGTGCGCAGCACTGGTGGCGTGAGCCCGTTGCCTTACATGAAGCTGCTCGAGATCTATCGGCGGCGTGAAGAGCGCGAGCCGTATGACCGCATTCGCGAGCGTTTCAATCGCCGCTTCAATGCGTACGCGCCGGAGTGGGGCGTCGACCCGGAGCAAGGGCTCGACATCGAGGGGTATCCGGAAATCTGCCAGCGCTTGCAAAACGCCTGGCCGCGGCCACAGCACGCGATGGACATGCTGGACGCCGCGCTGTTCAAGCGCGATGCCGGCCCGGTCTTCGATGTGCCGGCCTACCGCGAACTGCTGTTCCTCTATGGCATTGCGCGTGACCTGGCCGAGCACGACACCTCACCGCAAGAGATCGATCTGCTGCTGCCTTTCAATGAAGAACCGACGCTGGCTGCCTTGAGCGAATCCGAAGAGACGGCTGCGGAAAAAACCTTGCCTTTGCCGCAGATCAGCGAGATGGGCAAGATGGGCGAGATCGCCAGCCAACCCGCGCCAGAGGCGAAAGAAGACCTGCACTTTTCGCTCGACCTCGATGTGTCCAGCGATCCGATGCCCATGCCGGTGTTGACCTTGGTGGAGACGGACGACGATCGGCCGAAGCGTTAGCCATGGCGGGAGCCTGAACTCGGGCTTCGCGTGCCCGAGGCCAGCCGTCGCTGCTCAAAGCCTGGCGAGCCGCTCCAGCGCACGCTGCAGCGTGTCGTCTTTCTTCGCAAAGCAAAACCGCGCGAGCTTTTGTTCGAAGCCCTGCGAATAAAAGGCCGACAGTGGGATCGCTGCGACGCCTACCTCGGCGGTCAGCCAACGGCAGAAGGCTTCTTCGCCGAGGTCGCTGATGTTTGAATAGTCGACGCTTTGAAAATAGGTGCCGGCACTCGGCAAAAGCTTCAGGCGTGTCGTTGCCAGGTCGGCGCGGAACAGATCGCGCTTGCGCTGATAGAAGGCACTCAATTGCAGATAAGGCGCCGGGTCGGCCAGATAGTCGGCCAGGCCTTGCTGCATCGGCGTGTTGACGGTGAACACGTTGAACTGATGCACTTTGCGGAACTCGGCCATCAAAGACGCGGGCGCGGCCACGTAGCCGATCTTCCAGCCGGTCACGTGATAGGTCTTGCCGAAGCTTGATACGACGAAGCTGCGCGCGGCCAGCTCCGGATGGCGCGCCACGCTCTCATGTTGCGCGCCGTCATAGACCATGTGTTCATAGACCTCGTCAGCGATGACGATGACGTTGGTCGGCCGCAGCAGATCGGCCAGTTGCGCCATCTCGGCCGCGGTCCATACCGTCGCACCCGGGTTGTGGGGCGTGTTGATCACGATCGCGCGGGTGCGTGGCGAGAGCGCAGCCGCAATGAGGTCGAAGTCGGGCCGGAAGCTGCGTGGTGTCAGCGGCACATGCACGGCCTTGCCGCCAGCCAGTTCGATGTTGGGCTCATAGCTGTCGTAGCACGGGTCGAGCACGATCACGTCGTCGCCGGGGTGAACCATCGCGAGGATCGCGGTCAGGATCGCTTGCGTGGCGCCTGCCGTCACGGTGACTTCATTGCCGGGGTGATAGGCATGGCCATAAAGGCGCTCGATCTTGGCGGCGATCGCTTCGCGCAGGGACAGCAGGCCCGGCATTGGCGGGTACTGATTGAGGCCACGGCGCATCGCAGCGTTCACGGCATCGACCAACTGCGGGTCGCAGTCGAAATCCGGAAAGCCTTGACCCAGATTGACAGCGTCATGCTGCTGTGCGAGCGCCGACATGACGCTGAAGATCGTGGTGCCCACACGTGGCAGCCGGCTGATGATGGATGGGGTGGGAAAGGCGTCAGTGCTCATGGCGTGGTCAAAGCTGATAGTCATCGGATTCGCCGCCCATGGCGCGCATGATCAGCGCGCGGCTCAAGCGGTCGGACAGCATTTCGGCAAACGCAAACACGAAGTTGCGCAGGTAGGCACCGCGTTTGAATGCAACGCGGGTGACGCTTTGGCCAAAGAGATGGCCGACTGGGCGCGAGATCAGGTCGCCCAGCGGGTCGGCTTCGCGCACTGCGATCTCCGACAGGATGCCCACACCCAGCCCGAGTCGCACATAGGTCTTGATCACGTCGGCATCAATGGCCTCCAACACGATGTTGGGCTTGAGCCGGCGCGCGGCAAAGGCCTGGTCGACGCGGGTGCGCCCGCTGAACGACGGGTGATAGGACACCAGCGGCTCCAGGGCCAGATCTTCGAGCGCGATGCGGTCTATCAGCGCCAGTGGGTGGCCGACCGGCATCACGACCGCATGCTGCCACTCGTAGCAGGGCAGCGTCACCAGCTCTTCAACGTCGGCCAACGCTTCGGTCGCGATGCCGATGTCGGCCACTTCCTCCATCACCATCTGCGCCACCTGCGCGGGCGAGCCCTGATGCAAGCTGATGTTGACTTTCGGGAAGCGCTTACGAAGCTGAGCCACCGGTTCCGGCAGGAAATAGCGGGCCTGGCTGTGGGTGGTGGCGATCGACAGCGTGCCGGCGTCTTGTTTCGAGAATTCTTCGCCGATGCGTTTGAGGTTGCCGACCTCGCGCATGATGATCTCGATGGATTTCAGCACCTGGACGCCCGGTTCGGTGACGCGCCGCAGGCGCTTGCCGTGGCGCGCGAAGATGTCGACACCCAACTCGCCTTCAAGCTCCAGGATGGCCTTGGAGATGCCAGGTTGAGAAGTGAAAAGGGCCTTCGCGGTCTCGGTCAGATTGAGTTGGCGGCGAACGGCCTCTCGGACAAACCGGAATTGATGCAGGTTCATATTCCAGAGCAGTATGTGGACTGCCTGGATTATTTCACTTCGTGTCTGAGGTAGCCAAAGTCAATGCGGCTTCGGCCAGGGCCTGAACAACGCTGTCGATCTCACCAATCGCGGGTTGAAGCGACCAGGCGATGCCAGGGTGCGCTTGCGACAGGGCATTCAGCAGCAAGGGCAGGTCTTTGCGCACGTGGCCGCCCGCGCCGAGGAAAAGCGGAACCACGGTGACCCGTTTGCATCCGGCGGCCGCGAGTTGGGTGCCGGCTTCGGGCAAGGCCGGACTCATGAATTCGAGATAAGCCAGCTGAACGGCCAATCTGGGCTCGCGGCTGCGAACAATGCTGACCACGGCTTCAAACGGCAGCGCCCAAGCGGGGTCGCGGGCGCCGTGTGCGAACAGGAGAAGGCCCTGCATCCCTTGCATTTGCTGGCTCATTTCGCTGGCCTATCGATATCTCACCAGCCAACTGAACGCAGCAAATGACAGCAGAAGGTAGAGCAGGCTCGGCGTGGCGGCAACGATCCACGGCGTCCAGTTCTGCAGCAAGCCGAGGTGCGCTGCGATGTTGTTGAGCAGCACGAAGCTGATGCCCAGCATGATGCCGCCGAACACTTTCAGGCTGATGCCGCCGGCACGCGCATGCAGGTAAGCGAAAGGCAAGGCCAGGCCCACCATCACCAGGCAGGCGAGCGGATACAGCGCGCGTTTCCAGAACTTGATCTGATAGCGCTGCGCGGCTTGTTCGTTGTCGGCCAGATGGGAGATGTAGCGGAACAGCGCCATCGTCGACATTGAGTTCTCCGGCAGCACGGCTGCGGTGACGACTGCGGCCGACAAGGTGCTGCGCCAGACGTAAGTCGGAAGCTTCTGCTCGATCACCTGCGGTGAGGCGCCTGCCTTTGCCGATTGCCAGTCGATCAGCGACACGTCGTTCAAGTCCCAGCTGCCATCGGGTGCGACCCGACCGCTGGCGGCGCCGATGCGGCGCAGCAGTTGTCCGTCAGTGTCTGACTCGAACACGCGAATGTTCAATAGCTGCCCCTCGGCGCCGGCGCTGCCAACATTGACTGAATAAAAGCGCTCGCCTTGCTCCGTCACATTGCGGTCTTTGAGCCAGGCACCGGAGTTGCCGAGCCGGTAACCGCCGCGGTAGCGCGCCTGCAGCTCGGCGGCGGCTTTCTCGCTCAGGGGCGCCAAATAGTCGCCGAGCACGAAGGTGCCGATACCGAAGGCCACACCCAAGCCCATCAACAACATCAACGCGCGCCCCGGCGCGAGCCCGCCGGTGCGCAAGATGGTGAACTCCGACGACTGCGCCAGGCGAGACAGCGCATAGATGGTGCCGATCAACACGGCGATCGGCGACAACTCATACAGATGCGCCGGCAGCTCGAGCAGCGAATAGATCGCGGCATGCAGCGCGGAATAGTCTTTGTTGACGTCGGCGAGCTCGTCGACGAAGTCGATGAAGAAGAAAAGCGACAAGAAGGCCAGGGCGACAAACAGCACCGAGCTCAGGATGTCTGCGTACAACAGGCGGCGAACGGTTTTCATGCGGTGGCTTTCGCTGGCGTACATCGTGCGGGCTTGCGCAAGGACCAATGCGTTCCGTGATCACGCCACCACAAGAGCCCAAGGCCCAAGCTCAGGGCCAGCCCATGCGTCAGCACGAAGGCCGAGGCGATCGACAGCTTGCCATTCGAGACCCAGGCCTGCGAGAGATTGATGAGGTTGTAGTAGACGACGAAGGCCAGCAGCGCAAAGAGCAGGTTCCAGTTGCTGGCGCGGCGAGGCTGCGTGGCAGACAGGCCGACGGCCAGCAGCAGCAGATTCACCGAACCGATGATCATGCCCACGCGCCAGGCCAATTCACCTTGCGCCCGGGTGTCGGGTGCCAGCAGCAAGTCGAGTGTGGGGCGGGCTTTCGGCGGCAGCGCTGAAACCCCGTTGAGTGCATGTTCGCTGGCCTGGATGCGATAACTGTCGAAGCGGGAGACCGTTTTCTCGCCGCTCTTCGAGTTCTTCTCGTTGCGTTGCCCGCGTTCGAGCACGAGGAACTTGGCGTCAGCCGTGTTCTCGACATGGCCGCTGCGCGCGGCCGTTACCGATTCGCCATCGCCTTGCTGCGAGAGGATGAAGACATTGCGGCCGTCACGGCCCTCGTCATCTGCCCGCTCGATGAAGAAGACGCGGTTTCCATCGCGCGAGGTCTGGAACTGGCCCGGCGCAATGCGCGACAGGTCGGAGCGTTGCTCGAAGCGGCCCTTCATCTCGGTACTCTGCTGATTGACCCAGGGCCACACGAACAGCGTCAGCAAAGAGACCAGCAGCAGCACAGGCCAAGCCAGCCGCATCACCGGCCGCACGAAGCGCGACAAGCCGACGCCGCTTGCAAACCAGATCGCCATTTCGCTGTCACGGTACATGCGGCCCAGCGTGGCCACCACCGCGACGAACAGTGACAGCGTCAGCATGGTCGGCAGATTGGCCAGCGCGAAGTAGCCCAACAGCAGCACGACGTCTTGTGGAGAGATGCGGCCCAGCGCCGCCTGGCCCAGCGTACGGATCAGCGCCATCGTCAGCACGATGGTCAGGATCACGACCAGCGTGGCGCCAAATGTGCGCGACAGGTCTCGCCTTAGAGAGGAATCGAATAACATCGTTGGATTCAGAATTGGGTCGCATTATGGACTTTAGACATCACGTTTCTTCCCCTGGGGCCTTGTCTTCATTGACGGCCGATGCATTGCTGCTGATCGTCACCGTCGATGGTGTCGATGCCGAACTGGACGAAAAGCTGGCTTCACCGTTGAGCGAAGCCATGGCCCAAGGTGACCTGCAGCTCAAGGCCGGCCGCAGCCTTTACCTGCACCGTGTTGCAGGCGTCAAAGCGTCTCGCATATTGGTCAGCGTTGCGGCGTCGGCGACCCCGAAAGCCTTCAAGGCGGCCGTCGCGAAAGCCTTTGGCGAAATCAAAAGCCTGGGCGCCAAGAATGTGCTTGTGGCCTGGGGCCATGATGGCGAATTGAACGACCAACATGCGGAAGCGGTGATCACCGCAGCGGTCGATGCCACTTATTCCTATCGGCATACCAAGCCCAGCGCGCCTGCTGCATCCTTGATCGACAAGGTGACGCTGGTCTGCAGCAAGCCGCAGGTCAAGGCAGTCAGCGCGGGTCTTGTGCGTGGTCAAGCGGTCGGTGCGGGTGTGAGCCTGGCGCGCGAATTCGCCAATCGTCCAGGCAACCACTGCACGCCGACTTATCTGGCCGAGCAGGCGAAGAAACTCGGCAAGGAGTTCGATCTCAAGGTCGAGGTGCTGGAAAAGAAAGACGTCGAGAAGCTCGGCATGGGCTCGTTCCTCGCTGTCTCGCAAGGCTCCGAAGAGCCGTTGCGATTCATCGTGGCGCGCTACCAGGGCGCGGCCAAGACGCAGGCGCCGATCGTTCTCGTCGGCAAGGGCATCACCTTCGATACCGGCGGCATCTCGATCAAGCCTGCTGCCGAGATGGACGAAATGAAGTACGACATGGGGGGCGCGGCCAGCGTGCTGGGCACCTTGCGCGCCGTGGCTGAACTCAAGCCGAAGCTGAACCTGGTCTGCATCATTCCGTCGTGCGAAAACATGCCGGACGGCCGCTCGGTGAAGCCGGGCGATGTGGTGACCAGCATGTCGGGCCAGACCATCGAAATCCTGAACACCGATGCCGAAGGGCGATTGATCCTGTGCGATGCACTGACCTATGCCGAGCGTTTCAAGCCCGCCGTCGTCATCGATGTGGCGACCTTGACCGGCGCTTGCGTGGTCGCGTTGGGTCATCATCATTCGGGCTTGTTCACGGCCGATGACGCGCTGGCGACCGACCTGCTTGCCGCCAGCCAGTCATCTCAAGACTCGTGCTGGCGCATGCCGCTGGATGACGAATACGCAGAGGGACTGAAGAGCAACTTTGCCGACATGGGCAATGTCGGTCCACGTGCCGGTGGCGCGATCACCGCAGCGGTATTTCTGAAGAAGTTCACCGGCAAATACCGCTGGGCTCACGTCGATATCGCCGGCACGGCTTGGAAATCGGGCGCCAACAAAGGGGCGACGGGTCGTCCCGTGCCGCTGTTGACGCACTTCGTGCTGGCGTTCGCTGGCGCGCAGGCTTGAGGAGCTGTTCGTCGCGCGGGCCATGACGGAAGTCAGCTTCCATTTCAACGTGCCTGATCGGTCGGCCTATGCCTGCCGGTTGCTGCGCAAAGCGTTGCGTCAAGGTGCCAAAGTCGTGGTGTGCGCACCTTCTGCAGCCTTGACGCAACTGGACCGGCTCTTGTGGACCTTCCAACCCCTGGAGTTCATTCCTCACGTCATCGAAAAAACGGGGCAACCGATCGCCAAGCGCTTGCAGATCACGCCGATCTGGTTGACCCAACGCATCGAAGATGCGCCTCACCAAGAGGTATTGCTCAACGTGGGGCACGCCGAAATCGTCAGTGGTTTCGAAAGCTTTGCCCGTGTCATTGAACTCGTGACGCAAGACGCTGAAGAGCGGCAGGCCGCGCGGGTGCGCTGGAAACACTATGCCGAGCGTGGATACACCATCACGCGACACGATGTGGCGCAGGAGGCTGGCACGTGAAAGCCAATGAGCACAAGAATCAGCCGCCGGTCGGATTGCCCGTGCTGACCGAAGTCGTCGTGATGGACGAGGTCGATGACGACCTCGACGCTGTCATTGATGCGGCCCATGGCTTGTCTGGCGACGATACTTTTGAAGTCACTCAGCCTGCAGCGTTAGACATGGGGCTGGTTGACGACGGCGAAGAGCTGCATGCCCATGTTTCGACCGAGGTGCTTAGCGAGCAGTTGATCGTCGAGCGCGTGTTGGCCGATCTCGATAAGCAGGTTGACCTGATGTTCGAGCACCGCTTGAGGGAAACCCTCGCACCTGTGCTCGCACGCATGACAGACACTCTCGTGCGCGAAATGCGTAACCAGTTGGCGGTATCGTTGCGGGAAATGGTCGAGAGGGCGGTGTCGCTTGAGCTGGACCGGCATCACAAGCGTTAGCCCCTGGGCGGGGCGTTCTGCACCAATCGGGCAAAAGCGCTTGCGCTGAGCACCTGCATTCGAGATCATGGCAGCCTGCCCGAGAAGCAGGCATCGGCATAAGCTTTGCTAATCAGCTTCTCTCCAACCTTGAAGGAAATCAATATGAAGTGTTCGATCTATGCGCTCTCAGCCGTGGCAGCCGCTGCGCTGATGTTGTCAGCATGCGGGAAGAAAGAAGAGTCCGCCGTTGCTGTAGCGCCCGCCGCATCCGAGGCACCGGCCGCATCTGCAGCAACCGGTGGCGACAGCACGGTGGTCAAGATCGGCCACGTCGCACCGACCAGCGGTGGCATCGCTCACTTGGGCAAGGACAATGAGTTCGGTGCCCGCCTGGCCATTGATGAGCTGAACGCCAAGGGCGTACTGATCGGTGGCAAGAAGGTCACCTTCGAACTTGTTGCCGAAGACGACGCTGGTGATCCGAAACAAGGAACCGCGGCGGCCCAGAAGCTTGTCGACTCGAAGGTCAACGGGGTCGTTGGCCATTTGAATTCGGGCACATCGATTCCAGCTTCGAAAATCTACAGCGACGCTGGCATTCCGCAAATTTCGCCGTCGGCAACCAATCCGAAGTTCACGCGTCAAGGCTTCAAGACCACGTTCCGCGTGGTCGCCGATGATGTGCATCTTGGTGGCACTCTCGGTAAGTACTCGATCAATGAATTGAAAGGCAAGTCGATTGCCGTCATCGATGACCGCACGGCTTACGGCCAGGGTGTGGCCGAAGAGTTCGAAAAAGGCGTCGTTGCCTCTGGCGGCAAAGTCTCTGCCCGTCAGTTCACGACCGACAAGGCCACCGATTTCACCGCCATCCTGACTGCCGTCAAGGCATCGAAGCCCGATGTCGTCTTTTACGGGGGTATGGATGCTGTGGCCGGCCCGATGATTCGCCAAGCCAAGCAACTCGGCATCAAGGCCAAGTTCGTCGGTGGTGATGGCATCTGTACTGGTGAACTGCCGAAACTCGCTGGCGGCGCGATCGCTGACGGCCAAGTGGTGTGCGCGGAAGCTGGCGGTGTTGAAGGTGAACAGAAAGCCGGCCTGGAAGAATTCAAAACCAAGTTCAAGGCGAAGTTCAACGTCGATGTGCAGATCTATGCGCCGTATGTTTATGACGCAGTGAACGTGCTGGTTGCCGCGATGGTCAAGGCTGATTCAGCCGACCCCGCGAAGTACTTGCCTGAGCTTGCAAAGACCGAGGGCTACAAGGGCGTGACCGGAGTCATCTCGTTCGATGAAAAGGGCGACGTGAAGAACGGTGCCTTGACGCTCTATACCTACAAAGGCGAGAAGCGCGAACAGATCGCAGTGGTGCGTTAAGACTCTGTTCAGTCTGCATCAACAAAAAGGGTGCCATGACGGCACCCTTTTTTCTTTGGGAGGACCGGGAAGATTCGCTTCCCTCATCGAGGTCGATGTCAGGTCACCTGAACAGAATGCGCCGAACACCGTCCCAGATCAGCGGCGGTGTCATGCCACGAAGCGTTGCATGCACCATGTCGCTTGTTTTGATCTTCACGAAGTAGGTTGACACCTGCTGAGGCTTGTCAGCGCCGGCATGAGGGCTGGTGTAGTAGTACGACGAAAGCGAGCGCCGTACGTGGCCTTCTGGCATCGTCAGTGGTTTCGGGTGGCCGTGGAAGCTGTGCGGGCCGTGTTTCACGATCACGGTACGCCCGAAATCGGGCTCAAACTGGCACACGCTGCGCTTTTGATTGCGATCCCAGATCTCCAAGGCGCCACCCCAGTCAGGATTCCAGTTCTTGTTGAGATAGGTCATCATCGACATTTCGTTGTTCAGGCCGGTCGTCAAGTGCCGGTCGAAGTCGCGATGGATGCCGAACTTGCCACCGGTGCGTGACTCATGCAAGCCGCCGCCGTAGAGCTGCTGATCGACGATGAGTTCGTCCACGCTCATCACGGCGGAGATGAAGTCTACGAACCAAGAAGAATTGACCAGGCTGAAGTAGAGCGATGACGCTGGGCCCAGCTGTGGCTTGAGATCGGAAGAGCGTCGTGTAG
>CAHJWV010000003.1 GCA_903643055.1 Burkholderiales bacterium
GCGGGTCGCCTTCCATTTCCTTGTATTCGCGCTTGATCTCGTCCTTGCTCATGCGCTGGTCACGGATGAACAGCCATTTCTGCAAGCCGAAGTCGACCGGGCCGATGATGATCAGCGTGATCACGGTGGCAACGAAGAGCTTGAGCATCGCGCTCCAGGCGATGCTCACGACGCCCTGTGGCGTTTGGGTGGCAGCGCCGATCAGCAACGGCAGCAAGCCCTTTGCAATCACATACACCACGGTGCCGACCAGCACCGCCTTCAGCACCGTCTTGCCCAGCTCGATCAGCGAGCGCACCGAGAACAGCTTCTTCAGGCCGGAGGCCGGGTTCACCTTGTCGAAGTTGGGCGTGATCGGCTCGAAGGTGATGTTGATGCCGACCTGCGCGAACGAGGCGATCAGGCCGACAGCGATCGATACCGCGAGAAATGGAAGCACGATCCACAAGCCTTGGATCACCATGTCAAAAGCAATCGCCAGCATCTGCTGATCGTTCTTGGCTTCCAGCCCCGACACGCTGGCGAGCGAGAACAGCTTGGACAAATGGTCCAGCGAATTACCGGAGGCCAATGTCAGGCACAGCGTCGCTCCCATCAGACCAGCGGCCGCGTTGATATCCTGGCTCTTCGGCGACTGGCCTTTCTTCTTCGCATCGTCGAGCTTCTTATCGGTTGGCTCTTCGGTTTTTTCTGACATGGTGGTCTCGTCAAGGTCGGTTCAGGGCGCCCGCCGGTGAAGTGATGGGGCGGCCTTGACTGCAAAAGCGGGGAAGTCGTTGGACATCAAACCAAAGACAGGCTTTGCTTCGCGGCTCTTCGTTAAGAAAGGTGTCGCTAATGCTTTTTTGCATGTCTAGACGCTTCGGGGGTCTGTCTCCTTCGTGACGGCCTGTTGGCAAAAACCCGTGAGATTCGTACCGAGGTGTCTGCTTCACTTCGCCTCCATCGGGTTCCGAACTTTTGCCCGCCCCCGGGAGAAGGTGCTGCGCAATAGCGAAACGATGGGTGGTAATGCGAACCTCTTTGGCCCAGTTGGTTTTTTTGCAAACAGTCTGTTGCAAGCTGGTGAGGATTCGTGAGGATTTCATCGTGCAGACGTGAGCACGTGACGATCGCTGTTCCATACGATGCGTCAACTGCCAAATATTTGGCTTCGAGGAGGTTCTGATGTTGTTGCTTGGATTGACCTGCCTTCGGGCGACGGGTAGCGGAAGTGATGTCATTCAGGCTGTGATGCGAGGTGACATCCTGGATGCGTTGCGCATCGGTTTGGCTCGCCTGGAACGCGATGTCACAACGGATCTGAACGATCGCGCCGTGCTGGGTCAGGTATTGGGTCAGGCGCTGCTGGCCGTTGGCCGCGAAGAGCAGGCCGAAGAACTGTTCCAGAAACAGCTGCGTGTTTATGAAGGGCTGTCACGTGCCCATGTGCGCTGGCTGGCTTCGTTGGACCGCGGCCATTTGTTCTTGAGCCTGAACAAGCAAGGCCGTGCGGCCGAAGTGTTCAACATCGTGGCCGACGATACCGAAGCTCCGATGTTGCTGCGCGTTGAAGCGCTGGCCGGTCTGGCCAAGGCCTTGCATGGCGTCGGTGAACATCGCCGTGCCACGCGCACGCTGCAGTACGCGGCCCAGCTGATCGGTACATCGACCGAAGGCACGTCGAGCCAATTGCTGAATTCGCTGCGCCTGGTCGAAGCGCTGCGCCTGGAGATGATGGTGGGCCGCAGCTTGCGTCACTTCGATGACAACAACAGCATGGCCAGCCGTGACCCGGCGGCCGCTGCGATCGAGCAGGCCAACACGAACAACCTGCCGATGCAGATCATGGCGTCGCTGCGCGAGCTGGAGAACTTTCCGATTGCAGCTCATCGCATGAGCTTCCTGCTGGCGCTGGTCGATCCGCAGGTCGGTGGTTCCGAAGGCGCTGCGCCACTGATCGAATCGCTGCGCTGGATACGTGACCACCGCCTGGACCATGTCGAGGAAATCGGCCGCATCGAAGCCGCGCTGGCCTTGGTCAATCACGGCAATTGCCGCCTCGCGCTGGAATTGCTCGGTTCGATGGCCGCCGATGAAGTGCGCATGCATCACCACCGTTATGCGCTCGAGCTGAAGTACTGCGTGTCGAAGCTGCATGCGATGCAAGGCCGTTATGTCGACGCACTGCGCTTCTATAAAGAACATGCAGCCCAGGCGATTTCGAGACTGCGTTCCGAGTTGCTGCGCGTGCCTTATTCGCGCTTCCTGGAAAAGCAGGAGAAGGCCGATCAGACCGATGCCGAAGAGCTGCAGCTGCCACTGCGCTACCGCAAGGCTTACCAATTCATCATTGCCCATCTGGACGAAAAGACCTTGTCGATTCGCCGTGTGGCCGCACAGATCGACGTGACCGAGCGGGCATTGCAGATGGCTTTCCGCACCCACCTCGGCATGACGCCGGCCGAACTGATTCGCCGCCGCCGCATGGAGCGCATTCGCACCGAGCTGCAAAACGGATCGAGCCATGAAGGTGTGCTGGCCGTGGCCTCACGCTGGGGCATGCGCAATCGCTCGACGCTTGCGCAAAACTATCGCCAGCAGTTTGGTGAGACACCGACCACCACCTCCGGATCGGCCGATACCACCTTCGATACCTTGCCTGAATACGAGCAAAGCCTGATCGGGGA
>CAHJWV010000004.1 GCA_903643055.1 Burkholderiales bacterium
ATGAGCATGGTCCACCTGTCGTCGGGGCTGAACGCACCGGCGTCGGACCACTTGCTGTCGGAGCCGATGATCGTCGCCCGCCTGGCCGCCGCCACGCTGCCTCGCAGCAAGACGCCCTGGCTGCAATTCGCCGGCGACTACGCGTTGATTCGCGACAAGATCGAAGCGGTGCTGCCCGACTTCGCCGGCTTCAACGAGAAGATCAGGCACCCCGGCGGCTTCAGGTTGCATAACACCGCATCGGAGCGTGTCTGGGTCACGGCTTCGGGCAAGGCTGAATTCCGCTCGCATGCGGTGCCGAAAGACACCCCCGTGCACCGCGCGCGCAAGCAGACCGACACCGTCGTCTTCGCCCTCGCCACGGTGCGCTCGCACGATCAATACAACACGACGATCTACGGCATGGACGATCGCTACCGCGGCGTCTACGGGCACCGCCGCGTGGTTTTCATCCACAAAGACGACCTGCGCCACATCGGCATGAAAGCCGGCGACTGGGTCGACATCACGAGCCTGTATGGCGACGGCCAGTCGCGCCAGGCGAGCCGCTTTCTGCTGGTCGAATACGACATTCCGCGCGGCTGCCTGGCCAGCTACTACCCCGAGACCAACCCGCTGGTGCCGCTGTCGAGCTTTGCGATCGGTGCCCGCACGCCGACCTCCAAATCGATCCCGGTGAAGCTGACGCCGCACCGCGAAACCGCGCAGGCCCCGCTTGCCGCCTGACCCCGTCGGCGAGATCGCACTGCAGGCGCTGGCCGAACTCGATGAAGGCCAGGGCGTGGCGCTGACGCGCCTGGCCAAGCGGCTGGAACTGCGCGTCAGCGTGCTGATGCGCGAATTCACGCAACTCAGCGATGCGCGCCTGGGCGGCGTGGCCGGGCCCGGCTGGGTGCGGCTGCATTGCGACGACGCCGGTCGCTGGAGCGCGCACCTGACCGATGCCGGCCGCGCACAGGCTCGAAGCCCGGGCCGTGCCGATTAAGCTGTCGCGATGAACGACGCGGACATCCACAAACCTAACTCCCCTGAGACCGGCCACCACGGGCTTCACGACGCTGGTGCGCGGGCCGAGCCGCGCGAGCTGCGGGCACTGCCGGAGGCGGTAACGACCGTGGCGGTACGACGCAGCGTCGGCGGGCAGGCCTCGCTGCGCGGCGACCATGTCGCCGTCGAAAGCCCGGTCGCGCTGGTGTTCAACGGCATCTCGCACGCCGTGATGATGTCCACGCCAGCCGATCTCGAAGACTTCGCGCTCGGCTTTGCGCTGTCCGAAGGCCTGCTCGAATCGAAGGCCGAATGCCATGGCATCGAGGTGCAGGCACGTGCCGAGGGCATCGAGGTTCATCTGGAAGTCGCGGCGAGCGCCGAGATGCGGCTGAAAGCGCATCGGCGCAACCTCGTCGGCCGCACCGGCTGCGGGCTGTGCGGCATCGACAGCCTGCGCCAGCTCGACCTCGCGCCCTTGCCTGGTCAAGCGCCTGACTGGATCGCTGCACTGACACCCCAGGCCGTGCTGCGCGCCTTCAGCCAGCTCGGCTCGCTGCAGCTGTTGAACGCGCAGACCGGCGCGCACCACGCCGCTGGCTGGGCCACGCCACAAGGGCAGCTGCTGTCGGTGAGGGAAGACGTCGGCCGGCATAACGCGCTCGATAAGCTGCTCGGCCAGCAGGTGCGCCAACATGGCATCGAGGGTTGCGCGAACGGCTTCGTCGTGATGTCGAGCCGCGCGAGCTACGAGCTGCTGCGCAAGTGCGCCCGGCTCGGCGTGCCGGCGCTGGCCGCGATCTCTGCACCCACGTCGCTGGCGATCGACATCGCCCGCACAGCCGGCATGCAGCTCTACGGCTTTTGCCGTGGCGATCAAGCGGTTTGCTATACGGATTGACGGCGCTCAGGCAGGCGCTCGACCGATGCCGTACCGTTCAAATCGAGCAACTGCGAAAGCCCGAGAAGGCCGCGTCTTGCTCAGGCCGCAGGAAGCGGCGGAACTTGGCACTGCGCATGCGCTCGCGGGTGGCGAACGAGGCGCCGCGCAACACCTTGTGGGTGCCGAAAGCGGCTTCGGAATAGCGGCCGTCGGGCCCGGCCACAAAGCCGGGATAAGGGCGGAAGCTGCCCGCCGTCCATTCCCACACGGGGCCCCACTGAAAGCCGCGTGACGGCCCGGTGTGCGCGGCCAGCTCCCACTCCACCTCGGTCGGCAGGCGCCGCCCGGCCCAGCGGCACCAGGCCACCGCCTCATGCCAGCTGACATGCACGGCCGGCTGGTTCAGCGGCACGCGGCTCAGCCGCCCGAAGCGCTGCTGCAGCACGCCATGGCGGAGCTGGTCGACATAGCGCGGCGTGCGCCGCTGCTCGCGACTGGCCCAGGCCCAGCCCTCCTCGCTCCACCAGCCGGCGTCGTCATAACCGCCGTCTTCGACGAACTCGGTGTATTGCAGCCAGGTCACCGGCTGCGCATCGATCTCGAACTCCGGCACTGCATGCTCATGCGGCCCGCGCTCGTTATCAAAAGCAAAGCCGCCCCATTCGCAGCCCATGCGCCAGCGGCTGGCCGGGAACAACAGCGGCTCGCGTGCGGCCACCGAGCCCAGCTCCGGCAGCAGCTTCATCGGCAGGTTCAGCCTCTGCGCCAGTTCGGCGAACTGCTCGCACTGCATGTCTTCATGGAACAGCGCCAAGCGATAGAAGTACAAGGCGTCATCGTCTTCGGCCGACGTCTCCAGCAGTTCGAGCGTGATCTCAAGGGTGTCGACCAGGTACTGCCGCGTCGCTGGCAGGTCCGGCAGGTGCGCCCGCCAGCGCGCGCCGGGCGGGCTTTGCTGGGCGTCATAGCAGGCATCGGCCAAGGGGTCGATCGAAGCCAAACGTGGCGCGGTGGCATCGCAGCGCTCGCCGCGCCGGCGCTGCACGTTGCGCGAAATCCAGTACTCCTGATACCAACCCAATTGACCGAGCGTCCACAGCGGTGGGTCGATCTGGGCTTGCAGCGGCGCCACCAGTTCCGAGCGCTCGAACGCCGCATCGAGCGCATTGACCCAGCGCAGCGTGTGGTTGCGGGCGTCCATCAACGCAAGCGACAACAGGCCCTTGCCCGCTCGGCGCATCTGTGACGATTCAATCGGGGGCGCTTCGAAGTCGAGCACGCGACGTCCTGGGGTGGATGAATGAGCTGCGAGGCTACCGCAGCGAAAGCTCCGCGGCACGCAGGCTCGACGTCGCGTGGACCGCACGCACAAAGGCGCTGACCAGCGGCGGCAGCCGGCCGTGCAGCGCTGCCCGTTCCGGCTGGAACAAGGTGGCGACAAAGAACGGGTGATCGCTGAGCTCGATGCCGCGCACTTCGCTGTCTTCATCGTCAGCGGTCGCGCGCAGCGATCCGGCCAGCAGCTTGTCTTGCAGATCGGGGTTGATGCCGTAGCGGCAGTGGTAGCTCTCGGAGGCCTCGCGCCGCCCATAAGCCGCGGCCAGGTGCGAGCCTTCGAAAAAGCGCACCGAGCCCGAGGCTTCGAGCAGGCTGCAAGCGAGGGGCTCGATCACCCACAGCTCGGCATCGGGCGCGGTCTCGGCGTGGTCGGCATCGGCCCAGCCGAGCACATGGCGCGCGTATTCGACCACCGCGTGCTGAAAGCCGCCGCAGGTGCCGAGGAAGGGCAGCCCGCCTTCACGTGCGAAACGAATCGCACGCAGCGCGCCCGCCATGCTGCGATAGGGGCTGCCGGGCGTGCACCACAGGCCATCGAAACGCGACAGCCGCTCGGTCGAGCCGAGGCTGTCGGTGGCAAGCCAGGTCGAATTGATTTCCAGGCCGAAGGCATTGGCGGCCAGTTGCAAGGCCATCGGGATCGCGCGGTGCGCCAGCACAGATGGGTCACGATCGCCAATCAGGCCGATCTGGAGAGGTTTGCTCATAGGAAGAATGGAGTCAAAAGCGAGCCCTGCTGTGTCAAAAAAGACAGCAACGATCTGCCAACGCAGCCAAGGCGGGAGGCGGAATTCGCGGAAATGTTCGCAGCCAAACCGTCGTCTGGCAACGCCCGTTACTGCGACCCGTCAGCGCATGTGACAGCCGCGCGACCCGCCGAACAAACCCTGCGGCGGCAAGGTCGAATACAGCGCGGCGCATAACTGTATGAAAATACAGCCATCACCACAGCGCAAGCCGATGCCGCCGCCTCCCGATGGCCCCTCAGCGCCTCATCGCCCACCTCGACATGGACGCGTTTTATGCATCCGTGGAGCTGCTGCGTTACCCCGACTTGCGCGGCTTGCCGGTCGTGATCGGCGGCGGGCGCGACCGCCGCCCGGCCCTGCTGCCGGACGGCACGCGACGTTATGCCCGGCTGCGCGATTACACCGGGCGTGGCGTGGCCACCACGTCGACCTACGAAGCGCGCGCGCTCGGCGTGTTTTCGGCGATGGGCATGATGAAGGCCGCCGCGCTCGCGCCCGACGCCATCCTGCTGCCGGTCGACTTCGATGAGTACCGCAAGTACTCGCGGCTCTTCAAGGCGGCGGTGCGCAGCATCTCGCCACTGGTCGAAGACCGCGGCATCGACGAGATCTACATCGACCTGAGCGAGGTCCCTGGCGCGCAAGCCGACGCCGGCCGCGCCGCCGGGCTGGCGCTGAAGGCGGCCGTGTTCGAAGCCACCGGCCTGACCTGCTCGGTGGGCGTCACACCAAACAAGCTGCTGTCGAAGATCTGCTCCGAACTCGACAAGCCGAACGGCCTGACGCTGCTCGGCCTGGCCGACATCCCGTCGCGCATCTGGCCGCTGCCGGCCAAGCGCATCAATGGCATCGGGCCGAAGGCCACCGAGAAGCTCGCCGCCTTCGGCATCCACACCATCGGCGAGCTGGCGGCTGCCGAGCCGCTGTTCCTGCTGCAGCACTTCGGCAAGAGCTACGGGGCCTGGCTGCATGCCGCCGCGCATGGCCGCGATGAGCGGGCGGTCGTTACCTACAGCGAGCCGAAATCCATCAGCCGCGAAACCACCTTCGAGCGAGACCTGCATGCCGTCCGCGACCGCGCCAAGCTGTCGGAGATCTTCACCGAGCTGTGCGTCGATCTGGCCGGCGACCTGACGCGCAAGGGCTACGCCGGCAAGACCATTGGCGTCAAGCTGCGCTTCGATGACTTCAAGATCGTCACCCGCGACCTGACCTTGCCGGCCCACACCCACGACGCCCGCGCAATTCGCCGCGCTGCCGGCGAATGCCTGAAGCGAGTGGACCTGAGCCGACGGCTGCGCCTGCTGGGCGTGCGCGCCGGCGGCCTGGCCAAGCTCAGCGAGCGGGTGTCGGCACCCGACGATCCGATGTCAACGGTGGCCGCCCGCGAGCCGGCGCCGCCGCGCTATGCGCCGATGCCCTTGTTCGACAACCTGCCGCCCCTCGACGGCTGAGTACCGCAGCCGCGTTGTCATGCCCGGCTGAGTACCGCAGCCGCGTCGTCATTCACCCGGCTGAGCGCTGCAGCCGCGTTGTCATCCGCCCGGTTGCGAGCCCTCATAGCCTTCGATGATGACCAGATCATTGGTCGATGCCGGAGCCCGCAACGCGATCGCGGCCTGATAAGACGCCGAATGCCAGCAGTCCAGCGCGGCCTGGTACGAAGGAAACTCGATCACGACGTTGCGCGACCGGCTGCTGCCTTCTGGCGCTTCGAACCGACCGGCACGGACCAGGAACCGGGCCCCGTATTGCCTGAACGGTTCGGCATTGGCCTCGATGTAGGCCTTGTATTGCTCGGCATCGTGGACGTCGACACGCCCGATCCAGTAACCCTTGCGCGGCGCATGGGGCAAGCTCATTCCGTTCTCCTGAAGTCAATCCCAGCGGATTCATGACACGCTAGTTTGGGCCCGCAAAAAGCTAACGCACCCGCTCAGCGGCAGATCACGACGCATCGGTTTGCGGAAACAACGCGAATTTGCTCGCACTTGTCGGCGCATTTTGTTACGGTCGCGGGGTGAGCATCCATCCGCAACGGATGGCGTACACGGTTCAGCATCACTCTTTCGAGGAGATTTCATGCCGTTCATGTGCCTCCTGTTCCCGCCACGTTCTTCTCGTTCCACGCTGCTTCGCCTTGCCTCTACCCTGCTGGCCACGCTGACGCTGTGCGCCGGGCTCACGCCAGCAGCGAAAGCTCAGACACCGCCTGCGCCCACCGCCGCACCGGGCAGCTCGCGCAGCGGCAAGCTGCTGCTGACGAGTGGCGTTAGCAGTATCGATGGCGCGGCCGGCGGCGGGCTCACGCCGTGGGCCGTGATCGGCGGCTACGGCACGCGCGGCGAGATCGGTGCCTCGGCCTTCGCCACCCGCGTCGACACGCGCGACTACGCGTTGAACGACTACGGCGTGGCCGTGGGCTATGACGAGCGCATCGAGCTGTCGCTGGCCCACCAGGATTTCGACACCGGCCCGGTGGCCGGCGCGCTGGCCACCGTGTTGGGCGACTCGTCGTTCAACGGCTTGCGCCTGAAGCAAGACATCATCGGCTTGAAGCTGCGCGTGGCCGGTGACGCCGTGCTGGACAGCGACACCTGGGCGCCGCAGATTGCGATCGGCCTTCAATACAAGAAGACCCACGCCGGCCCGCTCGACCCCGTGCTCACCGCCTTCGGCGCCAAAGACAGCGGCACCGACCTCTACCTCAGTGTCACCAAGCTGTTCCTCGCGCAAGGCCTGCTGCTCAACGGCACGCTGCGCGCGACCCAGGCCAATCAGAACGGCCTGCTCGGCTTTGGCGCAAGCGACCACACCGGCTATCGGCTGCAGCCCGAGGTGTCGGTGGCTTATCTGCTGAACAAGCACTTGGCGCTCGGCGCCGAGTACCGATCCAAGCCCGACAACTTCCGCGACAACACCGCGCTCGGTGCCGGCTCGCTCGACGAAGACGACTGGGTCGATGTGTTCATTGCCTGGGCGCCGACGAAATACATCTCGCTGACCGCCGCCTATGTCGACCTCGGCAAGATCGTGCCGGGCGTGGTCACGCGGCGCCAGACCGGCACCTACCTGTCGGCGC
>CAHJWV010000005.1 GCA_903643055.1 Burkholderiales bacterium
GACCGGCTGCATGCCGTCAGCCTGCTGCTGAACCACTACCGCCCGGTCAGCACCTTGGCCTTTTGCAACACCAAGCAGCAATGTCGCGACCTGGTTGATGTGCTGAGTGCCCAAGGCTTCAGCGCGCTGGCGCTGCATGGCGATCTCGAACAGCGCGACCGCGACCAGGTGCTGGTGCAGTTCGCGAACCGCAGCTGCTCAGTGCTGGTAGCGACCGACGTGGCCGCACGCGGCCTCGACATCACTCAGCTCGAAGCGGTGATCAATGTCGACATCACGCCCGATGCGCAGGTGCATGTGCACCGCATCGGCCGCACCGGCCGCGCCGATGAAGAGGGCTGGGCGCTCAGCCTGGCCAGCATGGACGAGATGGGCCGCGTCGGCCACATCGAGCAGGCACAAGGCTTCACCTCGGAATGGCATCGGCTCGATGAGCTGACCCCGACCAGCAAAGAGCCGCTGCAGCCACCGATGGTGACCTTGCAGATTCTGGGCGGGCGCAAGGAGAAGATCCGCCCCGGCGATGTGCTGGGCGCCCTGACCGGTGACGCGGGTTTCACCAGCGCACAAGTCGGCAAGATCAACGTCAACGAGTTCTCGACCTATGTGGCCGTGGACCGGGCCATCGCCCACCAGGCGCTCCAGAAACTCAACGACGGCAAGGTGAAAAACAAGAAGGTCAAGGTGCGCCTGATGCAGGACGCAGCGGGTTGATGCGTCGGCCGTGCGCATGACGGCGGCGGCCTGTCTTTACCTGACAGCAACCGAGCCGCGTCAACACCGCACGGCGTCAAGCCGTTGTCATGGGGCAGGCCGGGCGTTCCGGCCTCGGAGATGACGATGAAGACGATCAAACAACTGCTTCAACGGCGAGGCCTGGGCCTGCTGGGCATCGTGATGCTCACCCAGCTTCTCAGCGCATGCGTGGTGCTGCCGGTGCCTTATGCACGGCACCATGCGGTCATCGTCGGGCCTGGCTACGGCCCGCCGCCGCCACGGGATTACCGGGATGATCGCCGAGGCAATCGAGACGATCGCGGCGATGGAGATCGCCATGACGACCGCGATCGCTACGGCCGCCGCTGAGCGCCGCGACCGTCAAAGCCCGATGCGTTTGCGCAGCGCGGCCAGCATCGAACCCGAGCCTTTGGCGGCGCTCGGTGCGGCCGCAGCGCTGCTGCGCGGCGTGGCGTGGCCGGTGCGGCTGACCATCAAGGTCGATGACAGGTAAAGCGCGTTGAGCAAGCGGGCGGCGCGTTCGCCGCTCATGCCCGGCCAGTTCGACAGATCGCGCAGATTGACCGACTCGCGCCGCAGCCGCTCAACGGCCGCGCCCATCGCCCCGGGCGCCGATGGCCGATCACCCGAAGGCCCGTTGACTGCGCGGTAAAACAAGGGGCCGGAAATCTCGGACAGCAGCTTGCTGCGCGGGCCATTCAGCGCCATCGCCGTCAGCAAAGGCGCCAGCGGCCGGTATTGATCGGGGTTGGCCACGCGCTCGGCCATCCAATGCCCCATCGGCTTGACCTCGGGCGCCTCGATCGCAAGCAATTTCAGCGTCGCCATGCCGGTGATCGACCCGGAGGTGAAATCTTGCGGCGAGTGGTAAAGCATTTGTGACGGGAACAGCGTTACCGGCCATACCCACTGGTTGTATTGCAGACATAACAACGCTGCCTCACGGTGCCGCATGCAGGCAGCAACCACGTCCAGCACGTCGCTGCCGGCCGCTCGGAATTCAATGCGCTGCAGTTCGGCCTGCAGCGTCGTCGACAGCACCGTCGGGCCTTCCAGCCGCGCAAAGCCACTGCTGCCGGTTTGCTGCTTGACCCGCTCGAAGTCACTGACGCTCCAGGGCGTTGAGTCGTCGAAATCACGAAATGACATGGCTCTGATCCCGAATTGCGGTGGAAAGAAGGCCAACGAACTGACCACCGGGTCACGGCCTGTGAGGAGGAGAAGGCCGCGAGTACACACCAACGAACAGTCTCAAACCGCGTCAATTCGTACCAGTCAGTTTCAAAAATCTCTTTTTGCGTCACTCGCCGACTCATTTGCTGACGAAATCAGTCATGGCTTTGGCGATCCTTGTCGCTTGTTCGAGCGTTGAAAGGTGCCCGCACTCAGGCACGGAAATCCACTGAGCGCCAGCAATTCCGCGCGCCAGCTCTTCGGACGCCTCGCCGGGAATCAGCGCATCGTCTTGAGCGCTCAAGACGAGCGTCGGGCAAGAAATGTCTTTCAAGCTCGGACGCGAATCGATACGCGCGAGGATGGCCTTTTGTTGCTTCACGTAAGCCTCAGGGCCGGTTTCCTGCGCCATCTCGCGGATCACCTGGCGCAGTGCCTCGTCGCCGTGATGCTTCGGATGCACGAGCGTCGGAAACGCCAGATCGGCGATCGCATCAAAACGCCGGTTCTCGGCCATCTTGATCTGCGTCCAGCGGCGTTCGGTCTGCTCCGGCGTGTCGGGCCGGGCCGAGGTCGACAACAGCATCAGCTTGCGAACACGCTGCGGCGCTTGGCGCAGGATCTCGAAGGCCACATAACCGCCCATCGATATGCCACCCAACGCAAATTCTGCAGGTGCTTGGTCGAGTACGCGCCGCGCAATGGCTTCGATGGTGTCGTCGCGCCGATGGTCAGCCACCATCACCGGCCCGCATTGCCACAACGCAGGCAACTGGCCGGCAAAAACACGAGGTGAGCAAAACAGGCTGGGGACCAGCACGGTGGCAATCGAAGAGGGCATGAGAATTCCTGAAGTAGATCAGCGCATGGATGAGATAAGTTCATCTCGATCCAATCCAGTGACACAGAAAATAGGTCAAAGAGATCACCAAATAGACCACCAAAAGGACCATTAAAGAAAAGGGCGCAGGCCCTAGCAGGCCGGCGCCCCACTGACCCGCGCTTGCCGATTACATCTTGGCAGGCTCGACCTTCAGCTGGTTGTCGACGTTGACCACGCCCTTGACGTTGGACGCCAGTTGCGTCGCGCGCTCACGCGCCACCTCGCTCGGCGCGGTTCCGCGCAAGGCCACCCGGCCCGCTTCGGTGTCGACATTGATCTTGGTGGCGCTCAGTGCCTTGTCTTTCGCCAACTCGGCGTTGACTGAGGTCGTGATGACCGCATCGGCCACCTTGTCGCTGACCGCGTCGGCCGCATTGCCGACGGCTCGACTGGCGTCTTGCCCGGCCTGACGCGCCCCTGCTTGCAGATCGTTGTCGCGTGCCCGCGGCTCGGCCTGTGCCACGACCGTGTCGTTCGAATTCGGTGCGGTAGCAGTGGTCATGTCATCGCGCCGGCTGCAGCCGCCCAGCGTCATCGCGGTCACCAAAACGCCCAGCGCAGGCCACATCAGAGTTTGCTTCTTCATCATCCATCTCCTTCGTTCAAACGCCCTCAATGAAGGCTTTCGGTTACTGACCTCAATGCGCTTGTCAGCGCGAAAGAGGCACCCGTCTTGATCGACGCTTCAACCTTAGAACTTGCCCCGAGCTGTTGCAGTCAGTCGGTTGCGCCTGTGCCTGTCGGACGACGCCCACAAGCGTGGATGATCTGCAACCCTCATTGAACTAGGGATGGACCTTCCGGTTGTCGGGTCAACTTATTTGCTGGAATGATCAGCACCGATACTGCGGCCTGCCTCATCAGACCGACAAGAAGTCCAAACATCCAGTAACTCGCAGCATGACCTGCTTTCGCTCAACGGCCGGCCCTCGCCCCCGATCAACTTCTATCGTTGAAGCGATCCGAAATGCCGCCTAAGGTAGGAACGCGGTCGCGCTGCCTGCCACGACAACAGGAGTTTCCATGTCGATTCAAAGCTTCATCCGTTCTGCCCTTAGCTCAGCGAACCCTGGCACAGGTGGCCTCAGCCCAGCGGCCTTCAGCTTGGGCGCCATTCGCTCGTTCGGACTGAACTCAGCCGCCGTTGCTTTCGCGGGCTGCTTGGCTTTCATCGGCGCAGCGCAGGCGAATGTCGTTTCGCTCGGCGTCATCAGCAGCGCAACCGAGTTGAGCACCGGCCAGGGCGGCCACAGCGGCGTGTTCAGCGACGACTACAGTTTCTCGATCGCCGCCGGCCAGTCTTTCGATTTCTCCGGGCTCTTCTCGACCGGCTACTCCAACCGCTCGTTCATCCTCGACCTCGAAGGCGCGCTGCTCCAAGGCGGGCAATGGCTGCAAAGCGGTGTGGCCGAAACCAAATACCTGCCCGAAGGCTTTCCGAACCGCGAAGTGAACTTCAGCTCGCTCGTGCTGGGTGCGGGCGACTATCTCATTCGCATCGATGGCACCGCGACGGGTGTCTATGACGGCATCACCGCGGGTTATCAGGCCAGCCTGAGCTTTGCCGACGTCACCGCGCCGGTGCCGGAGCCCGATGCCTTGAGCCTGATGGCGCTCGGCCTGGGCGCGATGGGTTTTCTGGTGCGCCGCCGCGGGCCGAACGCGCCGGTGGCTCGCCTGGCCACCCGCGTTTGAGCCCGCCAGCGCCCTCTTCTCTCGCGGTCATCTACCAAGACGACGCGCTGATCGTCGTCGACAAACCCAGCGGCCTGCTCTCGGTACCCGGCCGGGGCGAGCACCTGCAAGACTGCGTGTCGGCGCGTGTGCAGGCCCAGGCGCCCGATGCGTTGATCGTTCACCGGCTCGACATGGCCACGTCCGGCCTGCTGGCGATGGCGCGCGGCAAGGCCGCACAGCGCCGGCTCAGCGATGCGTTCGCGCAGCGCGAGGTCGTCAAGCACTACATCGCGATCGTCTCGGGCCGCCCGGCAACCGACGGAGGCGAAATCGACCTGCCGCTGATCACCGACTGGCCGAACCGTCCGAAACAAAAGGTGGATCACGAGATCGGCAAACCTTCAGTGACCCGCTATCGCGTGCTGGCGCATGACCCCGCGCTCCAGCGCAGCCGCCTTTTCCTCGAGCCGATCACCGGTCGCTCCCATCAACTGCGCGTGCACCTGCTGGCGCTTGGCCATCCGATCGTCGGCGACACGCTCTATGCGCCGCCCGAGCTTCAGGCCGCATCGCCGCGCCTGTTGCTGCACGCCGAATCGCTGACCCTGCCTCATCCCGTCAACGGCGAGATGCTCAGCTTCCACAGCCCTGCGCCCTTTTAGAGCGGCTAACAAAACCGAATCAAAGAGCGCAAGCAAATGACACAACAAGCGGCACTGAGCAGGGCCAGATGA
>CAHJWV010000006.1 GCA_903643055.1 Burkholderiales bacterium
CGGCCGGCCCGCGCTCGATGCGCAGTTCGAGCGCCATGGCGGCGCGGCGCGTGCGGCGCAAGGCGCGGAACTGCTGGCGCATTTGCGTGCGGCGGCACGGCGTGCGGCATGAGTTGCGCTGCAGGTAGGCCAGGGCCTGCGGCGGCTGCACCGTTCGCCCTCCAACGATCGGCGCAGGCGCTCAGTCATCACGATGAGCTTTAACGAACACACCGAGATGTCCATCGATCACCCGTCAGAGGAGAGATGATTTGAATACCAACGCTTCGACTCGTTCCCGCCAGCGTGATGCGGCGCCTCGCCGCCTTTTGCTGGCGTCGCTGGTAGCTTTGGGGCTGGCCGGCTGCGCCGTGCAGCCGCAAAGCCTGAGCCTCGCCGAGCGCGAGGCCACATGGCGCAGCGACCGCGAAGCGATGTTCACGCAGCAAGAGCCGGTGCAAGGCGCGGTGACGCTGGATGAAGCGATGGCGCGGGCCATCAAATACAACCTCGATCACCGGCTGAAGCTGATGGAAGAGGCGGTGGCCCAACGCCAACTCGACCTGTCGAACACCGAACTGCTGCCCAAGCTGGTGGCGTCGGCGGGCTACACCGGGCGCGATAACGAGCTGGCTTCGTCATCGCGCGATGTCGCCACGCGCACGCAGTCGCTGGTGCCGTCGACATCGACCGACAGCAACCGCCGCACCGCCGACCTCGCGCTGTCATGGAATGTGCTGGACTTCGGCGTCAGCTACTACGGCGCACGGCAGCAGGCCGACCGCTGGCTGGTCGCGCAAGAGCGGCGCCGCAAGGTGCTGCACATGCTGATGCAGCAGACGCGGCAGGCGTATTGGCAAGCGGTGGGCGCGCAGCAGCTCGAAGAGAAGATCGGCCCGGTGATCGAGCTGGCGCGCAAGGCGCTGGCCGATGCGCGCAAGGTCGAGAATGAAAAGCTGCGCCAGCCTTTGGAGTCATTGAACTACCAGCGCCAGTTGCTCGACATCGTGCGCCAGCTCGAAGGCCTGCAGGATGAGCTGGCGCAGGCCAAGCCCAAGCTCGCGTCGGTGATGAACCTGTCGCCCGGCCAGCGCTTCAGCGTGGTCGTGCCGGCCGACACGGCGCTGCCGCCGATCGGCATCAGCACCGAGCAGATGGAACAGGCGGCGATGCTGAACCGGCCGGAGCTGATCGAGGCGCAATACAACGAGCGCATCGGCCTGCTCGAAACGCGCAAGGCGCTGGCGCGCCTCTTCCCCGGCATCGAGCTGAGCCTGGGCGGGCATTACGACAGCAACAGCTATCTCGTCAGCAACGAATGGAGCGAGGTCGGCCTGCGCGTCAGCTGGAACCTGTTCAACCTGTTGAATGCCCGCCAGATCCGCGGGCTGGCGCAGCTGCAGCTCGATGTCGCGAAGCAGCAGCGGCTCGCGCTGAGCATGGCGGTGCTGACGCAGGTGCATGTGGCGCACCTCGAATACCTCGGCCGTGCCCGCCAATACGAACGCACGCAGGAGCTGAATACCGTCGAGCAGCGCATCTTGACGCAGACGCGCAATGCCGCGACCGCCAATGCCCAAGGCAAGCTCGACGAGGTGCGCGCCGCCGCCTCGGCGATGATGGCCGAGCTGCGGCTGTATCAAAACTATGGCGCGGTGCAGGGCGCCTACGGCCAGATGATCGCAACGTTGGGCCTCGACCCGCTGCCCGACTCGGTGCCCTCGCATGACCTGAAGACCTTGGGCAACGCGGTGCATGCGTCGGAGATCGGCTGGCTCAAGACCGTCAATCCGCAGGGCGGGACATGAGAGCAGCGAGGCACGATGTCGACCTCACGTCGACGGCCTGGCGGATGAATCGGCCTCTGTGGAGCGCATGGGCCATGTTGATAACGCTTCAAATGAGCGGTACGGTATTGGCGCAAAAAAGCATGCTGGTGCCGGTGGTTCAGGCTTCGGGCCAGTCGTCGACCCAATCATCCGCCTCCAGCCTGGCGATCGACCGCGAGGGCCGCATCCGCACGCAATTGGGCTCGCGCAATTCGGTGACCTTGTCGGCCGAGCTGGCCGCGCGCATCTCCAGCCTGCCACTGCGCGATGGCGATTCGTTTCGCACCGGCCAGGCGCTGGTCGGCTTTGATTGCGCGCTCTACCAAAGCCAGCTGCACAAGGCCGAAGCGGCGACCGAAGCGGCGACCGCGATGGTCCGCTCGAACCAGCGCCTGCTGGAGCTGAACTCGATCGGTGCTTATGAGCTGGAGCAGGCGCAGGCGCGATTGAAGGAGGCGCAGGCCGAGGTGGCGAGTTCACGCATCCTGGTCAGCCGCTGCACGATTGCTGCGCCGTTCACCGGCCGGGTGGCGAAGCGCCATGTCGCGGCCCATCAATACGTGACGCCGGGCAATGCCTTGCTCGACATCATCGAGACCAGCCAGCTGGAGCTGCAGATGATCGTGCCGTCGAAATGGCTGGCGTGGCTGAAGCCGGGTGCCGTGCTGACGGTGCAGGTCGATGAATTGGGCAAGAGCTATCCGGCCAAGGTGCAGCGTCTGGGCGCGCAGATCGACCCGGTGAGCCAGTCGATCGCGGTGGTCGGCGTGATCGATGGCAACCAGCCGGGCCTGCTCGCCGGCATGAGCGGCTGGGCGGTGTTTGCCGAGCCGAGGCCCTGACCGCGATGGTGCGCGAACCCCTTCCTCTGAACGAACCGCTGAATGGGCCACCGATCGAGCCCCAGGGCGACGCGATGTTGCCACTGGTGGCCTTGCTGCAGCTGGGCCGCCGCGCGCGCGAAGCACCCTCGCCCGAGGTGCTGGGCTTTGTGATCGTCAACGAGAGCTTGCAGTTGCTGGCCTATCGGCAGGCCGCGCTGTGGACCGAGCTCGGCATCGGCCAGGTGGCTGCGCTGTCGGGCCTGCCGCAGGTCGAGCCCACCGCGCCTTATGTGCAATGGCTTTCGGCCTTGTGCCGGCATCTGCGGCGTGTGCAGCCGCAGGCTGGTGGTGTGGATGCGGCGGCTTTGCCCGCTGCCTTGCGCGAGGAATGGGCGCATTGGCTGCCGCCGCAGGCGCTGTGGCTGCCGTTGGGGCGCGAAGGGGAAGCGGCGGTCGGCGGCCTGCTGCTCGCGCGTGACGAGGCGGGGTCCGACCATGAGCTGGCGCTGCTGAAAGAGCTGGGCCATGTCTACGGCCATGCGCTGGCCGGCTTCGTGCCACGCCGGCCCTGGCATCAACAGTTGCTCGGCTGGCTGCGCAGCGCGAAGGCCCGGCGCCGGCTCGCGCTGGCGGCTTTGCTGCTGTGCGTGCTGCCGGTGCGGCTGACGGTGCTGGCGCCGGCCGAGGTGTCGCCGGTCGAGCCGTTCATGGTGCGCGCGCCGCTCGATGGCGTGATCGACCGTTTCGATGTGCGGCCGAACGAGGCCGTGCAGGCCGGCACGCCGCTGTTCAATCTCGATACGACGATGCTGCGCGCTCGCATGGAGTTAGCTCGGCGCGCGGTCGACACCGCGCAAGAGGAATACCGCCAGTCGGCCCAGCTGGCCGTCACCAGCGAAAAGAGCCGCGCCGAGACGGCGCTGCGCCGCGGCAAGCTGCAGGAAAAGGCGGTCGAGATGGACTACACCGCGGCGCAGTTCGAGCGCGTGCAGGTCAAGGCCGACCGCAGCGGCATCGCGGTGTTCGCCGACACCAACGATTGGGTTGGCAAGGCGGTGACGCTGGGCGAGCGCGTGCTGTTGGTGGCCGACCCGGCGAAGGTGGAACTCACGGCCTGGATGCCCGCAGCCGATCAACTGCCGGTCGCACCCGGCGACACCTTGATGCTGTACCCGCAAGGCTCACCGCTCAGCGGCTTCGAGGCGCGCATCACCAGCGTGGCTTATCGCGCCGAAGTCACGCGCGAAGGCTATCTGGCTTATCGCTTGAAGGCGGCCTTCGTGCCCGGCCCGGCGATGCCACGCATTGGCCAGCTCGGCACGGCGCGGCTGAACGGCGGCTGGGCGCCGTTGATCTATGTGGCACTTCGCCGCCCGCTCGCGGTGGTGCGGCAATGGGTCGGATAAGGGCCTGGTTGAAGGCCGCGGTGTGGGCCGCAAGCTCATGTCGATGACGCAACATCCCTTGCTGCCGTCGCTGCGCCAAGACCTGGCGCTGCACCCCGGCGCGGCCGCCGCCGATGGCTCGCCGACCTGGACGCTGCACGACCCGGCCAGCAACCGCTTCTATGCATTGAGCTGGCCGGCCTTCGAGCTGCTGTCGCGTTGGGCGCTGGGCACGGCCGAGGCGGTGATCGCGGCGGTCAACCGCGAGACCACCTTGCGTGTGCAGGCTGCCGACCTGGAAGGGCTGCTGCGCATGCTGGTGGGCAGCCACCTGCTGGTGGCTCGCAGTGCGCAAGACACACAGCACTTTGCCGCGCAGGCGCGGGCGCGACTGCTGACGCCCTCGCAATGGCTGCTGAAGAACTACCTCTTTTTCCGGGTGCCCTTGCTGCGGCCGATGCGTTGGCTGCAGCAGTCCAGCCGCTGGGTGGACTGGGCGTTTCACCCGGCGTTTTGGGTCGGCATCCTGCTGTTGTCGCTGCTCGGGCTGGTGATGGCTTCGCGCCATTGGGATGAATTCACCCACACCTTCACTTCGTATGCGAGTTGGGAAGGCGTGCTGGCGATCAGCCTCGCGTTGAGCGTTGCCAAGGTCTTGCACGAGCTCGGGCATGCCTTCACGGCAACGCGGTATGGCTGCCGCGTGCCGACGATGGGCATCGCCTTTCTGGTGATGTGGCCGGTGCTCTACACCGACACCAACGAAGCCTGGAAACTGACTTCGCGCCGGCAGCGCCTGGCCATCGGCGCGGCTGGCATGCTGAGCGAGCTGGCCCTGGCGGCCGTGGCGCTGACTGCGTGGAGCCTGATGCCCGACACGCCGGCCTTCGGCCCGCTGCGTTCGGGGGCGTTTTTGCTTGCCACCACCACCTGGCTGCTGACCTTGGCGATCAACGCCAGCCCGTTCATGCGCTTCGATGGCTACTTCCTGTTGTCGGATGCACTGAACCTGCCGAACTTGCATGAGCGCGCGTTTGCACAAGGCCGCTGGTGGCTGCGCGAGCGCCTGTTCGGCTGGAGCGACGCGCCGCCCGAGCACTTCTCGCCGGGCCGGCGCCGCTTTCTGATCGGCTTTGCCTTGGCGACCTGGGTTTACCGGCTGGTGCTGTTCTTCGGCATCGCGCTGGTCGTCTATCACCTGTTCTTCAAGGCGCTCGGCTTGCTGCTGATGGCGGTGGAACTGGGCTGGTTCATTGCCCGGCCTGCGTGGCGCGAGGCGCGGGTGTGGTGGGCGCGCAGGGGCGATGGCGCCTGGAAGGGGGCTGCGGGGCGCACGCTGTTCATCGCGGGCGCGGTGCTGGCCCTGCTGTGCTGGCCCTGGCCCGCCACGGTGCGTGCGCCGGCGGTGTGGGGCGCGCAGCAGTCGCAGGCCGTGTATGTGCCATATGCCGGGCGCATCGAGACCGAATTGCCGCGTGCCGGGCAAAGGGTGCGCGCGGGTGATGAGTTAGCTCGGCTGGCTTCGCCCGATCTGGCTTACCGGCTGGCCGTGGCTCAGGCCCGCGAGCAGCAATTGCAATGGCAATTGACGCAGCAGCCGTTTGATGGGGAGCTGATGTCGGCCGGCCCTGCGCTGAGAAAGCATTGGGAATCGGCGGTCGAAGAGGTCGCGGGCCTGGCGCTGGAGCAGCAGCGGCTGGTCTTGCGCGCGCCGTTCGATGGCACGGTGGTCGATGTGGCCGACGACGCAGGCATCGGCAGCTGGCTGCCGGCCGGGGAGCGGCTGCTGCAGGTCGTCGGGCCCCACGGCACCAAGGCCGATGCCTTCATCGACGAAGCTTCGATGCAGCGCCTGGATGCCCAAGGCATGACGGCTCGATTCGTGCCACAGGCGCTGGATGCTGCGCGCGTGAACTGCAATGTGATCCGACTCGATGCGGTGCCGCTTGCGCAACTTGATCAGCCGAGCGTCGCCAGCCCCTATGGCGGTGAGATCGCCGCCAAGCTGGGCGCCGATCACCGCCTGGTGCCGATGGAATCGACCTTCCGCGTCAGGCTCGAAGGCTGCGACCTGACCCAGGCGCCGCGCAGCGAAATTCCCGGTACCGCGTTGCTGCAAGGCGCGAGCCGCTCGTGGGCGATGCAGGGCGCTCGTTGGCTGGCGAACCTGGCGCGGCGGGAGATGGCGTGGTGAAGCGCGATCGCCCTCTGTGGCGCCATGGCCCGGGCTACCATGCAGTTCGTTGCCGGGGCGCGAAGAAAGGACCCCGCCTTCGCATCTGCTGCGTGACAAGCGGCTGAAGAGGCCGCTCGAAGAGCGACAGCGCCTTACTTCTTCTCGGAAGTGGAGGCCAGCGCTTCAACCGGCGCTGCGGCGGTGGCAGCCGCGTCTTCCGGGCGAGCCTTGGCGCCACGTGCCAGCCAGCCGGCGACGTCTTTGCCCAGCGTCACGGTGATCCGCTCGAAGATCGAGCAGCTGCCCTTGAAGCCCCCCAACGCACCGCCCCCTGAAGCCCTGTTCAACACCGTCGAGCTGGCCGTGCCATCGCTCTTTTCAGGTCGACCCGGATGCTCATGGACTTGCCGCCGCTCCAGGCGCCGCCGCCCAAACCGTGGGCCGACAGGATGGTGATTTGAACGAGGTTGCCGCCCTTCGCCTGGTCGGGCGTGGCGATCGATTGAACGCTGTCACGGCGCCCGATCTCGGCCAAGGCGTAGTTCCCCAGCAGCATGTCGACGCTGCATTCTTTCTTTACCGCCGCCGGAAGGGCGCGGCAGGATCAATTGGACCGGCAGCTGAAGGAAGTAGGTATCGGCGGCGAATGCGAATGCCGGAGCGAACAAGGCCACAACAATGGGGGCGAGGCAGGAAGGTTTCATGGATGCAATTGCCGTATTGAAGGTGAGGCGGGCAGGGGCGATGCCCGAATGAAGAACAGACCTTGGGTGGTTCAATGAATCCGTTGGATGGGCGTGTTAGCCGCAGGCGCTGTCGCCAAGCAAGGAACGCAACGCATGTCGATCAGAGCGATCGCAGGTCGAGCCCGTTCAGCGCGCAGCGCGGATTGTGACGCGGGCTGGCTGCTTGTTCAGTGGACGCGAGGCGAAAAATCCGTCAGCAAAGGCGGCGGGCTTTTCGTGCTTCGGGCGTGGGCCCTCGCGCTATCGTTCGTGCATCGAAGCCGTTTCCATTTTGATCACCCGATCGGTACCAGCGCCTATTTGCGGTCGGTCAACAGCGCGTCATAGGCCGGGGGCGAGAAGCCCGAGACGCTTCGGCCGTTAGAGAACAGCAGTGGCACGCCGTGCGAGCCACCGGCGCGCGCATAGGCGAGGGCACCTTCCTTCGTGTCGATGTCGAATTCGCGATAAGCGATCTGCTTGTTGGCCAGATAAGACTTGGCCTTCTTGCAGTAGCCACACCACGCCGCAGAGAACAGCACCGTCTCTCGCGGCGGCGGGGCCGATAAGCGGGCGTCGGCTGACTTTTTCAGCTGCTCGATGTAGGCCAGCGTTTCGGCCGACAGCGGGCTGGCCGGCGCGCTGGTGAAGCTCAAGGTCTGGGCGTCGCGCGCCTGCAATGGCGGGCGGTCGCTGTAGACGGTTTTGCCATCGGGGCCGGTCGACTTGTAGAGCGTGGTCGAAGTCGGGCTGTCGGCGGCAAAGGAGCCGACGGCCATGGTCAGCATCCAGAGCAGCGGGATCGTGGCCCGCCAGGGCTTGGTGATGAGTCTTGTGAAGACATCTCGGCGGTCGCGCATTGCAGCGGCCTTCAATGGGGCTGTGCTTCCATCGACAGAACGCGTGCGCCGTCTTCACTGAGATAGCACGGGTAGACGCGATCGCCGGTGTAGCCGCCCGTGCTGTTCTTGGTATTGATGACGAGATTGAACCGCTGAGCCACGACGGATTTGCCCGCGTACTGAATCACTTCGGTGCCCGATCGCTCGACGGCCCTCACACGCGTGCTTTCCGGATCGGGGAAGCCCAGGCGGCCGATGCCTTCGGTGATGCAGACTTCTTTGCCTCGGCTGACTGGCGCGGCGTCGGGCGCGGCGCCGGGCGAAATCTTCGATGGTGCCGCGTTCACATCACAAGGCGTCTGGCTGTATTGGTTGCCACAGCGGTAGAGCTGCTGTGCCGAACACAGGGCTGGAAAGGCCAGCAGGCCGGCAAGCGAGAAAAGAAGGGCTTTGAGCATGGCAAGAGATCGGTCGATGAATCGGTGGCGGCCCGCTGCGGGAAGGGAAGTGCGGCCGGAAGCGGCAGGTGCAGCCGTGGACGGCGTCATGAAAATCCGGTCGATCGTCAGGTTAGATGTGCGCGTCCGGCGGTGCGCATTCTCTCTTCAGCCGAAGCAAACCGCGAGTCCATTCGATGCGGCAAAGCGACAGCCTGAAAACTAACCGGACATTTGATCGTTAATCGTGAGGATGACGATCCGGCATGGATCAACGGGCGACGGTGTTCACTCCGTTGCCGCGAGCGGGTGAGCCCGAATGATGCTTCGTCGCTCGCCATAGCTTGCTCAACCCGCGGCGGGGTAGACCTTGAACCAAACCATTAGAAGAACAGCCGCACCCTGCCCAGGTCGCGGTGGCCAGCAGCAGCGTAGTGGCCAGCGCAAAGCGGACGCTCAGCCAATAGACGGCGAACAGATAGAGCGCATAGGGAATGAGCGACCACAGGCCGAACAGCGCCGTGACGCGCAATGCAGCCACCGAGCGTTCGCTTCCGACGATGTAGTGGGCGATGAGCGCGAAGGTGGGGAACAGCGGAACCAGGCCAGCGATGAAGAAGCTCTTTGATTTGGACAGGAGCGCGATCACCAGCACGGCCAGTGCGCCCAGGGCGCATTTCAGGATCAATGAAAACATGGAAGGTCAGGGAGAGTGGCTTGCCACCTGAGTGCCCGCTGCCCGCTGCCCGCTGCCCGGTGATCGATGGCTCGGCTGATGTCATGTCGCGTGTCGGTTAGGCGCAGCAGAGAGGGTGGCTGCGCCGCGTCATCGCTTATTTTTTCGGAGGCAGGCCGCCGTCCACGCCCAAGCGGCCGCCGGTGCCGAGGCCGCCCTTGACGGTTTGCGCCTTGTAGCTGCGCAGTGACTTGACCATCTGGTTGTAGGAGTCGGCGAATGCCGCGACCACGACCTTGCCTTGCGGCGTGTTGGCATAGCCCCCGCCGCCGCCGGCCAGGCCGCCGGTGAAGGCCCCGCCGAACATGCCGAAGTCGAAGTTGTTGGCCGTGCCTTCGGAGGCTGAAATCTGCACGCCCGAGCGGTTGTCGATCAGCAGCAAGGTGGTGGAGGCTTCGTTGCGGCTGATGTTGCCGGCCACCGCACCGAGAAAGCCCAACTTGCCGGTCAGCAAGCCGGCAGAGCCGCCGCCGGTCTTGCCGGAGAACTGGATCGCCGGGCTCAGCGTGTAGTCGGCCGAGACCATCTGGCCTTTGCCGAAGTTGCTGCCGGCGCGCATCTCGCCGGTTTTTTCCAGATCGCGCTCACCCATCATGTTATGCAACGCGCGGCCGCGTTCGACGATCACGAAGCAGTTGCTTTGTTGCACCATCAGCCGCAGTACCGGGATGGTCGAACCGAGCTGATGTTCCCGCAGCTGGTAGTACCAAGGCGCGTTGGTGTCTTCCTGCATCGTCAGCGTACCCAGCGTTTCACTGCATCGCTCGAGTTGGCTGTTATTGCCCTCGACCGCATTGCCGCTGGCTGAGCCAGACACCGTGCCTTTGTTGCCGCCCAGGCTCGGGGCGGTTGATCCGCAGGCCGCGAGCGCAATGCAGGCCACGCTGGCGATGGCGCTGCGGTAAATCCAGGCTGGGAGGGTGGTGCGCGGTGAGTTGATCGTGCTTTGATTCGTCTTCATGGGGCCCCCTTTGATCGGTGAGAGCATCATGCCCGCCACCGGGAAAAACAGTATAGGTTTGCCCCTGAAGCGCCCTTACTCCCCCAGATAAGCGGCACGCACCTTGGGATCGCGCAGCAGATCTTGAGCGGCACCACTCATCGTGACCTCG
>CAHJWV010000007.1 GCA_903643055.1 Burkholderiales bacterium
AGGCGAACGAAGCCTTGCCGTTGGTGCAGCCGATGAATGGTGCGACCCGCCGTGCCCGCTCGATCCTGTCATGGAACTTCAAGCCGACCGGCTGCGACTATCGGCCGATCTGGGGCAATGCGATCGAGTACAGCGTCCGGCTTGACCAATGACCGCGGCATGAGGGCGCAGCCAGCGGTCCAACGGATGACCGTTGGCTGCGAAAGCGCCATCGGGAGGCATCACAATCCGCGTTCCCCCGTTGATTGACGGCAGCACGCGAGAAGAAAGAGCACCCCGATGGCGATTCAGTGGTTCCCCGGTCACATGCATTTGACGAAGAAGGCCATCACCGAGCGGATCAAGGAGATCGACGTCGTGATCGAACTGCTCGATGCCCGCCTGCCGGGCTCGAGCGCCAACCCCTTGCTGGCCGAACTCACCGGCAACAAGCCCAAGCTCAAGCTGCTGAACAAGCAGGACCTGGCCGACCCGGCCGCAACCGAACTCTGGCTTGCGCACTACAACGCACAGCCGGCCACGCGTGCGATCGGGCTCGATGCGTCGATGGCGGCGCCGGCCCAGCGCCTGATCAGCGCCTGCCGTGAACTCGCGCCGCTGCGCGGGGGCATGGCTAAGCCGATGCGGGTGCTGATCTGCGGAATACCCAACGTTGGCAAGTCGACCTTGATCAACACGATGACCGGGCGGCGCATCGCCAAGACCGGCGACGAGCCCGGCATCACCAAGGTCGAACAGCGCATCGAACTGGCAAGCGACTTCTATCTGTTCGACACGCCCGGCATGCTGTGGCCACGCATCATCGTCGCCAAGAGCGGCTACAACCTCGCTGCCAGCGGCGCGGTCGGCCGCAATGCGTTCGACGAAGAAGAGGTGGCGCTGGAGCTGCTCGACTATCTGCGTCAGCACTACCCCGGCCAAGTCGAAGCACGCTACAAGCTCGCTGGCGTGGGCCTGATGAGCGATGAAGAGCTGCTGGCCGAGGTCGGCCGCAAACGCGGCGGCCTGCTGGGCGGTGGCCGCGTCAACCTGCAAAAGGCAGCCGAGGTGGTAATGCACGAATTCCGCACCTCGGTGTTGGGCCGCATCACGCTGGAGACGCCGCAGGAGTTCGCGGTTTGGTGGGCCGAAGGCCAGCGGCTCGATGCCGAGCGGCAGTTGAAAAAGCAGAAGCGGGGCAGCAAGGCGCCGGCTGAAGACGCGGAAGATTGATGTGCAGTGGTGCGGGCGCTATGCCTGCACTGTCAGCTGGGAGCTATCACGCGGATGGCTGGGCCCTTGAAGGCAGGGTCTTGATGCCGAGTGGCCTCTGAGTCGCGGGCGGTGAGCCCGCAGATGATGCTTCGATCAACAAACCCTGGGGAGGAATGCTTCGGCAGCCAGCTTCGCCTCGCGAGCCCCATGGCGCTGTGGCAGGCCTGGGCCCCGCCACAGCGCACCGCGCTCATTTGCTCCAGGTGTCCTTCAAGGTCGTCGTGCGGTTGAACACCGGCTTGCCTGGTGCGCTGTCATGGCGGTCGGCGACGAAATAGCCATGCCGTTCGAACTGGAACTTTTCATCGGGCAAGGCGGCGGCCAGGCCAGGTTCGACATAGGCGCTGACGACTCGCTTGCTGTTCGGGTTCAGCACGCTGATCAGGTCGCGGCCGCCGGCATCGGGCTGCGCTTCGGTGAACAGCCGGTCATAGAGCCGCACTTCTGCGGCCACGCCGGTGCTGACGCTGACCCAGGTGACCACGCCCTTGACCTTCACCGCATCGGCGCCCGGCGTGCCGCTCTTGGTGTCGGGAATGATCCGGGCCAGCACGGCGGTGATCTCGCCCAGGTCGTTCTTTTCGCAGCCGGTGCATTCGATGATGTAGCCGTACTTCAGGCGCGCCTTGTTGCCGGGAAACAGGCGGTGGTAGCCCTTGGTCGGTGCTTCCAGAAAGTCTTCGCGCTCGATCCACACTTCGTTCGTCAACACGAAATCGCGTTGGCCGCGTTCGTGGTGGCCGGGATGAATCGGCGCATGGCAGGGCTCTTGGTGCGTCTCGCTGCCGAACACCTCGGCGTAGTTCACGAGCTTGAGCTTCAGCGGGTCCAGCACGACGCAGGCGCGAGCGGCTTTCGGGTCGAGGTCATCGCGCAGTGCGATTTCGAGCGAGCTGTAGTCGATCCAGCCACCTGCCTTGCTGATGCCACTTCGTTCGGCCAGCAACTGAATGCTTTCGGGCGTGTAGCCACGCCGGCGCAGGCCGACGATCGTGGGCATGCGCGGGTCGTCCCAGCCGTTGACGTGCTTTTCTTCAACCAGCTGCCGCAGCTTGCGTTTGCTGGTGACGATGTAGGTGAGGTTCAACCGTGCGAACTCGTATTGATGCGGCCGCGGCTGAGCCAGCAGGCCGAGCGTGCACAGCTGATCGAGCAGCCAGTCGTAGAACGGGCGCTGGTCTTCGAACTCCAGTGTGCAAACGCTGTGGGTGATGTTCTCCAGCGCGTCTTCGATCGGGTGCGCGTAGGTGTACATCGGGTAGATGCACCAGGTGTCGCCGGTGTTGTGGTGCGTCGCGCGCTTGATGCGGTAGAGCGCCGGGTCGCGCAGGTTGATGTTCGGCGAGGCCATGTCGATCTTCGCGCGCAGCACCATCGCGCCATCGGCGTGCCGGCCGTCGCGCATCTCACGAAAGCGGGTCAGGTTCTGTTCGGGCGTGCGGCCGCGGAAGGGGCTGTTGGTGCCGGGTGTGGCGAAGTCGCCGCGGTTGGCGCGGATCTCTTCCGCCGTTTGCTCATCGACGTAAGCCAGGCCGGCGCTGATGAGAGCTTCAGCCGCGCGGTACATGAAGTCGAAATAGTTGCTGGCGTAGTAGAGGTGGTCGGTCGTGGTGCCGGCGAATTCCGATTGCCAGCCAAAACCGAGCCACTTCACCGAGTCGATGATCGAATCGACGTATTCCTGTTCTTCCTTTTCCGGGTTGGTGTCGTCGAAGCGCATGTGGCACACGCCACCGTATTCACGCGCCAAGCCGAAGTTCAGGCAGATGCTCTTGGCATGCCCGATGTGCAGATAGCCGTTCGGCTCGGGCGGAAAGCGCATGCGCACCTTGGCCGGGTCGGCCTCGCCCGCGGCATGAAAGGCCGCATCGCCCGGTGAGCCGCCCCAGAAGCGTTTGGCATAGCTGCCCTGGGCCAGATCGCGCTCGATGATGTGCCGCAGGAAGTTGCTCGGCTTGTGCTCGTCGGCCCCAGCGGGCGGCGTTTTCTTGTCATCGCTCATGGAAAGGCGCTTTTCTTCAAGGGGTGGGGAGGGCCCGGAACAGGCGCCTCCGAGAGTTGAAATCGATTGTAGTCGGCCCCCTTTTAGAGGGAGCTTGCTGTCTGGCCCGACGACGACTGTGATGCTTTGCGCGTGAGCTCGGCCTATCTGGAGGGCCCCCCTGGGCGGGATGAACGCGATCCTCTATCGTCCGACCCAGTTCGATTGAACACGGGACTTGATGGCGACAGGCTCCTGTGCCGGCCTTTCATAACGGCAACGCTGGAATTGCACCTCACCATGAAACCGCCATCTTCTTCGCCCGCATCGGCTTCGCCCGATTCCAGCTTCCATGCGTCT
>CAHJWV010000008.1 GCA_903643055.1 Burkholderiales bacterium
GGATGGGGTTTTTATTAGGGCGCAGCGCATTCTTCCTTTGGGTGTTGGCGATTTCATCGCCACACGGCCTTAGGCCCGCTCTGACAAATGCAGGATGCACACTTGGCAGCGGATGCCGCGTGGGGTGGCTTCTTGCCAATCGACTTCTCCGCCCAATTGCTTGACTCGCTTGCGCACGCCGCCAAGGCCGAGGCCGTGAGCCCAGGCTTGGGGATTGCGGCCGCAGCCGTTGTCGGTGATGGTCAGGTCGAGCCGGTCGTGGTTGAGCTGGAATTCGATGTCGACGCGACGGGCTTGGGAATGCGCGATGACGTTGTTGACGAGTTCGCGCATCACGCGGGTCAGGCCGGACCACTGCACCACGGTCAAGGAGATGTCGCGGTCGGCGCTGAAATTCCAGCCGAGGGTCACATGGGCTGCGGTCAGGCGCTGCGTAAGGTCGGCCTTCCATTCGGCGGAGGCGTGGGAGAGTGGATGGTTGGCGGCAGCCAGGCCACGGGTGAGTGTCTTCAAGTCTTGCAGCGTGTGCCGAAGGTAGTCTTCCATCTCGGGAGACTGGGCTTTGTACATCAAGGTCAACAGGCGAGCGCCGATGTCGTCGTGCAGGTCTTGAGCCAATCGCAAGCGTTCTTCGCTGCGCCCCTGTTCGACGGCTTGGTCGAAGGCGACGGCCCGCCGCAGTTGCTCGACCACGCGATCGCTGAGCCGCGCATCTTCGAAGGTGAACAGCCGCCGCCCGCGATGGGCAAAGCGAATCAAGATGGACCGGGGCGTTTCAGCAGGGCCGCCCTCGGCAAGCAGTTCCGGCACGGGGATCAGCAGAGCCGCACCGTCGTGGGTCACGCGGGTGCTGCTGCTGGCCTGGGCAATGACCGAGGTTTCAAGGGGCTCGAACAACTCGCGCAGCAGTTGGGTCAACAGCGCCATAGCACGGGGAGGATGCGCTTCAACTTCGCGGGCGATGCGGTAGAGCTTTTCGAACATGCGCTCGGTCGTCATGACGTTGTGGCCGCGAACCTGATTGAGCAGCCATTGGCGCGCGCCGGTGTAGATGCCGAGCGACAAAAACAGGGCCAGCGTCAGCGAAGCGAATTGGCCCAGCGAGAACACCGCAATGAACAGCAGGTCGAGGGATGTGGCCACAGTACTGATGGCGGCCAGCAACGAGAACTCGCGCATCACCTGTTGTGATTTCGACAGGAAGGGCATCAGCACCAGCAGCGATGCGAGAAAGATGTACCAGATGACCGGGCCGATGGCGGCGATCTGCTGTTGCATGGAAGGCAGTTCGTCGGCGGCCAGCAGCGCAATCGATAACAGCATCCAGGTGCTGACAATCATCAGCCCGAAGCGGCGCATCACGATGGACAGCGGGTGGGGCGCCAGCCGGTGAGACCAGATCAGCAGGCCGATGGCCGACAGGCTCATCGCGCTCACCGCCGCTTGCACCCAGCACCATTGGCCGGGCACCCAGGCGCTGGCGATCAATCCGATCAAGAGGACGGTCAGCAACCAGGTGGCCAACGCCAGGGCCGGGCCGGCGGGAATGCGGCGCGGGTGGATGGTGGCGGCGTGGACCGCGGCGGCGGCGGTGACGAGATCGAAAGCGGCACGCAGGGGCATGTCGAGCAGAGGGAAGGGCGCAGGCAGGCCGAGTTCCAACGTGGACTCGATGGCCATGAAGGCCAGGTTGCCGGCCTGGCTCAAGGTCATCAAGGCGTAGAGAAGGGTGCGGACCGAAGGCCCCGCCAGCACGACAACCATGGCCAACAGGTAAAGCACCAAGGCCAGGCCGCAGAACAACCAGAACACGCCGCCCAGACCGAGCAGGCCGCGCTCGGGCAGAGGCAGGTCGACCATTTCGCCTTCCGAGAAAAACAGCTTGACCTGACCGGAAGCCAGGGCCGCGGTCAGCTGCTCATGCATGGCGCGGTGGCGTTCGCGTTCGACGTCGCTCGGAATCCAGCGAGAGGAACGCTGCATCGCGAGGCCGTCCACGACGGCCACGCTGCCGTTGTCGCCGATCAGGCCGATCAAGGCGCGGCCTTCATGTGGCTTGAGCAGCGGATCGGTGGTTGCGGCCAGCTCCAACTGGCCTTGGCTGCCAGCACGCCATTGGCCAGGGACATGAGGCGGCGCGGCCAGCCAGCGGGCCAAGCCCAGCACGGCCAGGCAGCCGATCAATGCGGCGACGACCAGCAGGCGCAGGCGCCAGCCCATCCAGCGTGACACAGTCGCGCTGTCGCTCAGTGCGCCTTCATCGAACTCCGGCTTCGCCGAAGAGGGGGGAGGCACAGCTTCAACGCCGTGCCGCGTGCCATCGAAAACAAGATCAGGTCGTCCGAGGGAGCGAAGGTTCATCAGGCGCAACGCTGCTCAGGGTCGGCGCGGCCCACGAAGGCTCAGACCAGGCCTTGCTTGCTGGCGAGCACTGCGGCCTCGGCCCGGCTCGATACATTGAGCTTCTTGTAGATCGACTTGATGTGGTCGTTGACCGTGAACCACTTGAGATCGGAAGAGCACA
>CAHJWV010000009.1 GCA_903643055.1 Burkholderiales bacterium
TGGAGTTCAGACGTGTGCTCTTCCGATCTGGGCGGTGCGGAAGGCGCGATGGGGGGCGTCGCTGGCGGCTTTGCAGCGACGGTCACTGGCGGCGGTGCGGGCTTCACCGGTGGCGGGGCCGGTGGTGCGGCCGCGGGTGGCGTTGAAACCGGCGGCGCAGAAGGCACCGGTGGGGCTGCCACTGGGGGCTGCGGTGTTTTGGGCGCCGGTGCCGCAGGTGCTTGTGCGACGGTCGTGGCCACCGCTGCCCGCGGCGAGAAGAGGTCGCGGATCATTGCGAGCTTCGGCGTGACCTTCGCATTGTTCCCGTCGATCTGCAAAGCCTTCGAGTAGGCCTGGCTGGCGAGCTTGGCATAAACGTCGCCCAAGTTTTCATAGGCTGTCGCGTAGCTCGGATTGGTGCGGATCGCCGACTCCAGCGACTTGCGCGCCTGATCGTATTGGCCTTGCTTCCCGTAGAGCACTGCGAGGTTGTTGTACGGCTCGGGCAACTCGGGAAAGTCTTCCGTCAGCTTGGTGAAGACCGCGATGGCCTCGGTCGGTCGGCTTTGCTCTGACAGCACCAAGCCCTTGAGAAAACGCATACGGGCATCGCGTGGATGTGCAGCCAGGTACTGGTCGGCCTTTAGCGTGGCTTCGCTCAATTGCCCTGCGCTGACGAGGCGATCGACCTCGGTGTAGTCGTCGGCCAGAGCCGATGTTGCGATGACCAGCAGACCCGCCGCAGCGAGGCCCTTGAGCAGATGGCTGTTGCGAGACATCAACTTCCTGAGTGAGGTGGTTGGGTGCGCCGGCGCTTAAGACATGCAGGGCGGGCGCAACGCAAGGCAGGAGACCGCCCCGCTATACTCTCAAAATTGTATCGCAGCCCCACTGCTTCGAGCCCTCCGAATCCCGTTGCACGCTCATGTGCATCCCTGAAGCAGTCTGGTGAATCACCAGTCACGCGCAGTTCAGAGAGCTTCGAGCACCTCACTTCAGAACACTGCCGATGACCTTGCGCATCTTCAACACCTTGACGAGACAGATCGAGGTGTTCACCCCCATCGAGCCCAACCACGTGCGCATGTATGTGTGCGGCATGACGATTTATGACCTCTGCCATGTCGGGCATGCGCGCTTCATGATGGCGTTCGATGTGGCGTCGCGTTGGTTGCGCACCGCCGGGTACGAGGTGACCTATGTGCGCAACATCACCGACATCGACGACAAGATCATCAAGCGCGCGCTCGAGCGCAACATTCCGATTCGCCAACTCACCGACGAGATGACGCAGGCGATGCACGAAGACGTTGCCGCGCTGGGCATCGCCCCGCCAACGCATGAGCCACGCGCGACCGAGCATGTGCAGCAGATGCTGACGATGATCGGCCAGCTCGAGCACAAGGGTCTGGCATATCGCGCGCCCAATGGCGACGTGAACTATGCGGTGCGCAAGTTCCCAGGCTACGGCAAGCTCTCGGGCAAATCGCTTGACCAATTGCGTGCCGGCGAACGGGTGGCCGTGCTCGATGGCAAAGAAGATCCGTTGGACTTCGTCCTATGGAAGTCGGCCAAGGCCAGCGAACCCGAAGATGCAAAGTGGGACAGCCCCTTTGGATCGGGCCGCCCAGGCTGGCACATCGAGTGCTCTGCGATGAGTTGCGCGCTGCTCGGCGAGCACTTCGATATCCACGGTGGCGGCATGGACCTGCAGTTCCCGCACCACGAGAACGAGATCGCGCAGAGCGAAGGCGCGACCGGCAAGCCCTTTGTCAATGTCTGGATGCACAACGGATTTCTCAACGTCGACAACGAAAAGATGTCGAAATCGCTGGGCAACTTCTTCACAATCCGCGATGTGCTGAAACGCTATGACGGCGAGACGATCCGCTTCTTCATGCTGCGAACGCACTATCGCAGCCCGTTTAATTTCAGTGATGCTAACCTTGACGATGCGCGCAATTCGCTGCGCCGGCTCTATACCGCGCTGGCCGAGTGGGATGTGGCCGAGCAAGCGGTAGATTGGTCGCAGCCGCAAGCAGCGCGCTTCCGCGACGCGATGAACGAAGACTTCGGTACGCCCGAGGCGGTGGCGGTGTTGTTTGATCTGGCCGGTGAACTCAATCGCAGCCGTTCGACGCAGACGGCCTCATTGCTAAAGAATCTCGCTGCCACGCTGGGCCTGCTGCAGCAAAACGCACGCAGTTATCTGCAAGGTGGAGGCAGCAGCAGCGACGGTGCCGCCATCGAAGCTCAGATCGAAGCTCGTGCACAGGCCAAGAAATCGCGTAACTTCGCATTGGCCGATCGCATTCGCCAGGAACTGCTGGCGCAGGGCATCGTTTTGCAGGATTCACCGCAAGGCACCACCTGGGTGAAAGCTTGAGTGGAATGCAAAGAGTGACTCCGGATTATTGGGACGAAGCCTGCAAGCACCTCGTCAAGCGCGATCGGGTGATGCGCAAATTGATTCCACTGTGCGGCGAAGGGCAGCTGAAGCGTCAAAGCGATGCCTTCACAACGCTAGCGAGATCGATCGTCGGTCAGCAGATTTCTGTTCAAGCCGCACAGCAGACCTGGAAACGCTTTACCGCACTGGTTGGCGGTGGTACGCGTGGCGTGGTACCGGCGAACGTGCTGGCGGTCGACTCCTCTGCGTTGAAAGAAGCGGGCCTGTCGGTGCGCAAGGTTGATTACCTGGTCGACCTCGCGCAGCACTTCGAGTCAGGCGCGGTCCATGTCGGGCAATGGCGGCAGATGGACGACGAAGCCATCATCGATGAGCTGGTTGCGATTCGCGGCATCGGCCGTTGGACGGCAGAAATGTTCCTGATGTTTCATCTGATGCGGCCTAACGTGCTGCCTTTGGATGACAACGGTTTGATCAAAGGCATCAGCGTCAATTACTTCAGCGGGGAGCCGGTTTCACGGGCTGAAGCGCGCGAAGTCGGCGATGCCTGGGCGCCTTTTCGGTCAGTGGCCACATGGTACATTTGGCGCAGCCTTGACCCGTTGCCCGTTGCGTAAATGAAGGCCCTTCAAAGCCTTTGACCTCATGATTGAAGCGCCTGATCGCGTTTCACAAACAACCAGGATTCAGCCTGATGAGCAAACGTCATTTCCTCGATTTCGAGCAACCGGTCGCAGACCTCGAAACCAAGATCGAAGAACTGCGATACGTGCAAAGCGAATCGGCCGTCGACATTTCGGAAGAGATCGATCGGCTTGGCAAGAAAAGCCATCAGCTGGTCAAAGATATCTACTCCAGCCTGTCGCCTTGGCAAGTCACGCAGATTGCGCGACACCCCCAGCGGCCTTACACGCTGGACTACATCAACGAGGTCTTCACCGACTTCCAAGAACTTCGTGGCGATCGTGCTTTCGCGGACGATCAATCCATTGTCGGTGGCTTGGCACGCTTCAATGGCCAGGCGTGCATGGTGCTCGGCCACCAGAAAGGCCGCGACACCAAAGAGCGTGCCGCACGCAATTTCGGCATGTCGCGCCCCGAGGGTTATCGCAAGGCGCTGCGCCTGATGAAGCTGGCCGAAAAATTCGGTCTGCCAGTCTTCACCTTGGTCGATACCCCGGGGGCCTACCCAGGCATCGGAGCGGAAGAGCGCGGTCAATCCGAGGCGATCGGCCGCAACATCTTCGAGATGGCTCAACTGGAAGTGCCGATCATCTCGACCATCATCGGTGAAGGGGGTTCGGGCGGCGCGCTGGCGATCAGCGTGGGCGACCAGGTGCTGATGCTCCAGTACTCCGTCTACTCGGTGATCTCGCCGGAAGGCTGCGCTTCGATTCTGTGGAAGACATCCGAGCGTGCCTCCGATGCAGCCGATGCGCTCGGCATCACGGCGCATCGCCTGAAGGCCTTGGGCTTGGTTGACAAGATCGTCAGCGAGCCTGTTGGTGGCGCGCACCGTGACCCGAAACAGATGGCGGCTTATCTCAAACGTGCATTGAGCGATGCACTTCGGCAAGTCAGCGACTTGAAGCCGAAGGAGCTGCTGCAGCGCCGCTACGAGCGCCTGCAGTCTTACGGGCGTTTCAGCGACACCAAAGAACACTGAGCTGCCGCAGCGAAATCGCGGCGTGAGCCACGATGTCGTCGCGGTCGCATACAGCGCCGGCCGCGATTCGACGGCACTGCTTCATGCCACGGCCTGTCAGGCCGCAGCGCAGGGCCTGCAGGTCATCGGCCTGCATGTCCACCATGGGCTGAGCGCGCAGGCTGACCATTGGTTGGCTCACGCCCAAGCGCAATGTCAGGCCTGGGCCGAGCGCGGCTTGCCGGTGAGACTGGTCTTTCATCGAATTCAAACCCGGCCCGCAGCAGGTGAAAGCATCGAAGCCTGGGCGCGGCGCGAGCGTTATCGCGCGCTGCGCGTGATGGCGCTGGAAGCTGGCGCCCAGATCGTGCTGCTGGCGCATCACCGCCGCGATCAAGCCGAGACGCTGCTGCTGCAGGGATTGCGCGGCGCGGGTGTTGCGGGGTTGGCAGGGATGGCTCGGTCGATCGAGCGTGATGGCATCACCTGGCTGCGCCCCTGGCTGACGCAGCCTCGAGAGTTCATCGAGGCCTATGTTGATCGGCATGAGCTTACCTTTGTCGACGACGACAGCAATGCCGATGCGCGGTTCGCGCGCAACCGGCTTCGCTTGCAGGTGTGGCCTGCGCTAACGACCGCCTTTGCGCAGGCCGAGCACGCATTGGCGGATGCGGCCACCTGGGCGGGTGAGGCGGCCGACTGCCTGCAGGAGTTGGCACAGATCGATCTCGAACGATTGGCCGGCCCGGCAGGCTTGCAACTGAAAGCCTGGGCGGCATTGAGCCTACCCAGGCGGATGAACGCATTGCGGGCGTGGTTGAGAGCGCAGATTGGTGAATCGCCGTCGTCGAGCTTGTTGTTCCGGCTGCGCAAGGAGTTGATTCAACCGGGCTCTGCGCAGTGGCCGTGTACCGTAGGCGTATTGTTGCGCTATCGAGGCCAGCTTCGTTTTCAAAGAGTTGAGCACCGCGAGCTTGATGAGCCTGTCTTGCCGCGCGAGACCCATTTGCGCATCCAACGTGCAGGGCAATTTCTCTTGCCTGGATGGTGCGGCAGCGTGGTTGCCAAGCGGGTCAAGGCGCAGGGGATTCCCATCGCGTGGCTGGCTCACCTGGAGTTGCGGCCGCGCGAAGGGGGAGAGCAGTTTCAAGGCGAGATCGGCCGGCCGGCGCGAAGCCTGAAGAAGCAGTTTCAGGCTGCTGCGGTACCCGCTTGGGAGCGCGAAGGGCCGTTGATTTACAGCGGCGGGCAACTGCTGTTCGTGCCCGGCTTGGGGGTGGATGCGAGGGTCTGGGCCTTGCCCGGACAGCCTCAACTCAGCCTGAGTTGGCACACCGGCTAAAATGCAAGGTTGCGACCGCGGCGCAAACCCCTTCATCCTTCCGCGACATCAGTTCTTCATGGCACTCATCGTTCACAAATACGGCGGCACCTCCATGGGCTCCACGGAGCGCATTCGCAACGTCGCCAAGCGCGTGGCCAAGTGGGCTCGCGCAGGTCATCAAATGGTCGTCGTGCCCTCGGCGATGAGCGGCGAGACCAACCGGCTCCTGGGCTTGGCCAAAGAGTTATCGCCCGAAGTCTCCAGCAACTCGATCCTGCGTGAGCTGGACATGATCGCCTCCACCGGCGAACAGGTCTCGGTCGGCCTGTTGTCGATTGCCTTGCAGGCCGAAGGCGTGGAAGCCGTCAGCTATGCCGGCTGGCAGGTACCGATCGCGACCGACACCTCGTACACCAAGGCTCGCATTCAAAGCATCGATGACGCCCGCGTGCGCGCCGATCTGTCCGCAGGCAGGGTCGTCATCATCGCCGGCTTCCAGGGCGTTGATCCGCAAGGCAACATCACCACGCTCGGCCGTGGTGGCTCCGACACTTCGGCTGTGGCCGTGGCTGCCGCGATGAAGGCCGACGAATGCCTGATCTACACCGACGTCGACGGCGTCTACACGACCGACCCGCGCATCGTTCCTGAAGCGCGCCGCTTGTCGACGGTCAGCTTCGAAGAGATGCTCGAAATGGCCAGCCTCGGCTCCAAGGTGCTGCAGATCCGGTCGGTCGAATTCGCGGGCAAGTACCGCGTGCCACTGCGTGTTCTTTCCAGCTTCACGCCCTGGGACATCAACATCGACGAGGAAGCCCGCTCTGGCACTCTGATCACTTTTGAGGAAGACGAAAAAATGGAACAAGCCGTTGTCGCAGGGATCGCCTTCAATCGCGATGAAGCCAAGATCACCGTGATGGGTGTGCCCGATAAGCCCGGCATCGCATTCCAGATCCTCGGCCCGGTGGCCGATGCCAACATCGATGTCGACGTGATCATTCAGAACATGTCGCACGAAGGCAAGACCGACTTCTCGTTCACGGTGCACCGCAACGATTACGCGCGCACGATGGACCTGCTGAAGAACAAGGTGCTGCCGCAGACCGGCGCAGCCGAATTGATCGGTGATGCCAAGATCTGCAAGGTCAGCATCGTGGGCATCGGCATGCGCTCGCATGTGGGCGTGGCCAGCAAGATGTTTCGTTGCCTGAGCGAAGAAAGCATCAACATCCAAATGATCACGACCAGCGAAATCAAGACCAGTGTCGTGATCGACGAGAAGTACATGGAGTTGGCTGTACGCGCATTGCATAAAGCCTTTGATTTGGATCAGGCTCTGGCTTCATAAGCCCGTTTTCTCGGGTTAGAATCTTTGCTTGTGCTGGAGTCGTGACCGAGTGGCCGAAGGTGCTCCCCTGCTAAGGGAGTATGTGCGCTAAAACGTGCATCGAGGGTTCGAATCCCTCCGACTCCTCCAACCAGCTAAGTAAATACGGGCCTCACGGCCCGTTTTTTATTTCTGCATCCCATCCTTTCTCTGCATCCCATCTTCCTGCATCAACAAGACGATCTGCGGTCAGCATCTGCATCGCAGTAGCGCGTTATCGATGCCCGAATGGGTATTTTCAATGTGATGTGGGCTGGGTTTTCCTACCTCTTTAAATGAGCTGATAAAACGGCTCTTCGCGCAATTTAGTGTGATCGAACGTTGACAGGCGCCAGATCGAGCTTGCCGCAGAAGAACAAGATGCGA
>CAHJWV010000010.1 GCA_903643055.1 Burkholderiales bacterium
CAGGTGTACCGGCCGGAAACGAGCAGCGATCACCATGACGCGCATGGCCAGGCTTGCGGCTGCACTGCTTGCGGTGGCCGCCTTCGCCTGATCGGCCAGGATGTCTCCGAGCAACTGGAGTACGTGCCCTCGCGCTTCAAGGTCATCCGGCACGTGCGTCCCAAGCTGGCCTGCGTCGCTTGCGAAGCGATCTTCCAGGTGCCGGCACCGAGCCGCCCGATCGCGCGCGGCGTGGCCGGCCCCGCACTGTTGGCCAACGTGCTGGTGTCCAAGTACTGCGACCACATCCCCCTGCATCGCCTGGGCCGCATCTACGGTCGCGACTGCGTCGACATCGACCGCTCCACCATGGCCGGCTGGGTCGGCCAGAGCGAGAAGCTGTTCGACCCGCTGGTCGCCGCGCTTGGGCGCTACACACTGGGCAGCGAGAAGGTGCATGCCGACGACACGCCGGTGGCGGTGCTCGATCCCGGCCGCGGCCGTACCAAGACAGGCCGGCTGTGGGTCTACGTGCGCGACGACCGGCCGGCCGGAAGCAGGGAACCGCCGGCGGCCTGGTATCGCTACTCGCCAAACCGCAGGGGCGAGCATCCACAGGCGCATCTCGCGAACTACAGCGGCATCCTTCAGGCCGATGCGTACTCGGGTTACTCGCGGCTCTACGACGGCGGCAAGGTCATCGAAGCAGCATGCTGGGCGCACGCGCGTCGACCCTTCTGGGACCTGTATGAGAGCCAGGGGAAGGTCGCCGGCTCGATCGCTCACCAGGCGCTGCAGCGTATCGCGGCGCTGTACGCGATCGAAGCGCAGATCCGGGGGCAGCCGCCTGACGTGCGACGCGAGGTGAGACAGGCACGCGCCGGACCGCTGCTCGAAGACCTGCATGCGTGGCTCACAGGCATGCTGGGCAAGGTGTCGAGGAAGTCGGAGCTGGCCAAGGCCATCGGCTACTCGCTTGTACGCTGGCGGTCGCTCACGCGCTACCGCGACGATGGCCGCATCGAGATCGACAACAACGCCGCAGAGCGCGCCCTGCGCGGTGTGGCTCTCGGAAGGTCGAACTACCTCTTCATGGGTTCGGACGCTGGCGGCGAGCGGGCCGCTGCGATCTACAGTCTGGTGGAGACGGCCAAGCTGAACGGGCTCGATGCGCAGGCGTATCTGCGTGAGGTGCTCGCCCGCATTGCCGACCATCCGATCAACCGGATCGACGAGTTGCTGCCGTGGAACATCGGCGGACACCGCGTCGAGCAACGACTGGCAGCCTGAACCGAACCAGTGAGGCTGAGCAACGAAGGAAGATGCAGTGAGCCTGCAAGGCACCGACCCGCGGATGACAGAAGCCCTCGAGGGCGCGAGCAGCCTGCAGCTCTACCAGCTCAAGGCATTGGTCGAGGGCATGCTGGCCGACCCACGCCGCAACATCGCCGCTCGGGCGAGTCTGCATCTTGGCCAGCCTGTGCAGTTCGTCGACTTCCGCGACGGTCAGATGCGCCGCGGCAAGATCATTGCCATGAGGGACACGCAGGCGACGGTGCTGGAAGAAGGCACCAAGCGAACCTGGAAGATCCCGTGCCTTGCGATACAGGGCTATCACGGGGCAGCACATCGCGACGCGCAAGCTCCCTACGAGCCGCCGCCAGAACCTGTCAGCGCAACGACCCATGCGCGCGAGTTCCAACGCGGAGACACAGTGACGTTCAACGACCGGGAGGGTCGCAACGTCACCGGCGTGATCGTGCGCATCAACCAGCGCACGGCCACCCTTGGCGCCGGCGATGGCGGGACCTGGCGGGTCCCGTTCGATGCGCTGCGCCATGTGGTCGACATCTGACCATCGCCGAGCTGTTCAACCTGTCGACGTCAAGAGGGCCTTGAGGCCACACTTACGTCTCAGTAACTTTGCCTGAGGGTAGTCAGCGAACTTTCGCGCGGGCAAGCACGTCTGACCCGTGGTTTCCTGAAAACAGCGCGGACAACCTATTGCATTTGGCGTCCGGTGCGTGGAGTTGGCATCGAGCGGACCGCGACAGCACTTACAACTTTGCTGCCGACGGCAAACTGCAGAACGTGGTGGCGCGTAATGGAGGGGTTACTACGTACGCTTACGATGGCTCTGGTCGCTTAGCCACGGTGACTAACCGCTTCGGGCGCACGTTGGCGCTGGCCTACGCAGGAGACAAACTTAGCACCATCACCACTCCCGATAATCGAGTGATCGGCTACGCCTACGACACGAACGGCCGCCTAGCCACCGTTCTCTATCCCGACGGCAAAAGCCGTGGCTTTGTCTACGAGAACAGTACCTACCCAACTGCCCTGACCGGCATCATTGATGAGACCGGCGCGCGCTGGGGCACATTTGCCTACGACGCACAAGGCCGCGCGATTACAACCGAACTCGCTGGCAACGTCGAACGCTTTCAGGTGAGCTATCCCACATCTGGGTCCGCTGCCATCACCGACCCGCTGGGCACGAGCCGTACGTACAACTACGGCAAGACGTCGGGCAAGCTTGCTGTCACCAGTGGTTCGTTGCCCTCGGGTGAAGGCGAAGCCGATGCCTCTTCCCGCGTGCAGGATGCAAACGGTCTGATCACCAGCGAAACCGACTTCAAGGGCGTGGTCACTACGACGACCTGGGACACGGCGCGCAGATTGCCCCTGACCGTCACCCGTGCCTCCGGCACTCCCGATGCACAGACCACTACGACCCAGTGGCACCCCACCTTCTCATTGCCCGTGCTGGGGACCGAGGCTGGCCGCACAGTCGCCTACACCTACGACACTCTCGGCAACAAGCTCAGCGAGACCGTCACCCACACCGCCCCCTCCCCCAACAAGGTCCAGACCCGCAGCTGGACCTACACCCCGCAAAGCCTGGTTGCCGCCGAAACCGCGCCCAACGGTGGCGTCACCAGCTACACCTACGACACCTTTGGCAACGTGCTGACCGCGACCAATCCGGTCGGCCACGTCACCACCTACACCTACGACAGCGCCAACCGCGTAGTGAGCCAGACGGCCCCCAACGGCCTCGTCACCACCTACACCTGGGATGCCCGCGACCGCCTCTTGACCCAGAAGGTCGGCAGCCTGCCGGCGACCGTGCTGACCTACAACCCCACCGGCACCCTGGCCACGCTGACCTTGCCCGCCGGCCTGGTCCTGAGCTACACCTACGACGCCGCCCACCGCCTCACCGGCTGGAGCAACAACCGCGGCGAATCCGGGGTGTTCACCCTCGACGGCATGGGCAACCGTGTTTCCGAACAGATCAAGAACGCATCCGGCGCCATCGCCTGGACCACCGTGCGCAGCGTCAACGCCATCAACCGCGTCGCCTCCACCACCCAGGGCCAAGGCACTGCTGGCCAGGTCAGCACCTTCGGCTACGACGCCAACGGCGAACGCATCAGCACCACCAACGGCCTGAACCAGAGCACGCAGTACGGCCTGGACAGCCTGCGCCGCGTCGCCGCCATCACCGACCCGGCCAACGCCAGTGCCAGCCTGAGCTACAACGCCCTGGACGACGTCACCCAGGCCAAGGACTTCAAAGGCGTGGCCACAAACTACGGCCGCGATGCCCAGGGCAATGCCCTGTCGGAGGACACCCCCGACGCCGGTGCGCGCTCCACCCAGTACGACAGCCTGGGCCTGCCGAGCAAGATCACCGATGCCCTGGGCCAGGCCACCACGATCACACGCGACGCGCTCGGACGCCCGACGCAGTTGAGCTTTGCCGACGGCAAGATCACCCTCTTGCGCTACGACCTGCCCGGCAGCACCTACAACGTTCCGGGCGCGCCCAACGCCAGCAAAGGCTACCTGTCGGAGATGCAGGACCGCTCGGGCATCACCACGTATCAGCGCGACCTGTTCGGCCGCGTCGTCACCAAGAGCCAGTCCGTGGCCAACGGTGCCGGTGGCGCGATCACCTACAGCTACAACACTGCGGGCCAGATCGACACGCTCGTTTATCCGGGTGGCTGGCCCTTGCAGTACGTCTACGACGGCACCGGCCGCCTGGTGCAGATGAACTGGCGCAACCAGCCGCTGATCACCGGCATCACCTGGAACGCGTTGGGCCAGCCGACCGGCTGGACCTGGGCTTTCAACAGCGTGTTCAGCTATGGCGTGAACTTGTCGACCACCCGCAGCTACGACACGGCCGGCCGCCTGACCCAAGTGACGGCCGGCGGGCAAACGCTGTTGCAGTATCAGTACAACGCCGCAGGCCAAGTCAATTCTCTGAGTCAGATGCTGGCCTCGCCGGTCAATCCGACCGACCCCAACACAACCGTGACGAGCGCACTGCGCACCTGGGCGGCAGGCTACGACAGCGCCGGCAGGCTCGGCAACTTCGATGTGAGTGGCGGCGGCGACACGGCCAGCTTCAGCTACGACGCCAACGGCAACCGCACGGCCAGCACACAGGTGATCGGCGGCCAGACCACCAGCCGCACGTATGCCCTCAATGGCAACAGGATTGCCGGCTTCAGCCAGACCGCCGGCTCGGCCAGCACCGCGGTCACCCACACCTACAACGCCAACGGCGACCTGATCAGCGATGGCCTGCACAGCTTTGCCTACGATGCGGAGGGTCGCCTGAGCGCG
>CAHJWV010000011.1 GCA_903643055.1 Burkholderiales bacterium
TCCGATCTTCGGTGAACGACGCTGCATAACCGGCCGCATGTGAGCCATAGGACGGAACTGCGGTGTACGGTGGTTCCTTGTCGAACAGGTTGCGGATGCCCAGGCGCAAGGTAACGTCCTTGATCCCGGCGTAAAGGCCCGAGAGGTTCCAGCGGCTTGAGTTTTTCACCTCGTGATCTTGGTTGCCACCGACATTGGCATCCACCAACGCGGCCGATTCGGTCCAGCCCTTCACGAACACGTTCTCCAGCGTTGCGCCCCAGGCATCGCGCTGCAGATCGACACTGAAGGAATGCTGCCAGCGAGGGTGCGGCTGCACGCTGCCGCCATCGCCAGCGGTTCCGGCATAGCTGGTGTAGGGGCCGTCCTTGTAGGCTTGGCGCTTGTAGGTGTCGACATAGGTGCCGTTCGCGCTGACCGTCAGCTTGCCGATCGATGGCAGCGCCCAGCGCGTTGTCACGTCGAGGTCGATGCCCGAAGTGCGTAGCTTGCCGAGGTTCTCGACCGGCGTGTCGATGTAGCTGATGAAGCCATCGGCGGTGCGGTGAATGCGGTTGCCGAATTTCTGCAGCAGTGCGGCATCGGTCAGGATCGCGTCACCGGTGATGACGCTGATCTGGTCTGACTTCTCGATGAACCAGTAGTCGATCGAGGTCGACAGCCACTTCACCGGCTCCAGCACGATACCGGTCGAGAACTGGCGGGACTTTTCTGCCTTCAGGTTGCTGGACGAGGCATAGCGCTCGTTGAACTGGGCTTCGCAGCGGGCGTCTTTGGCAATCGGGCAAGCGGGGTCCAGCAGTGAGTTGGCGGTGTTGGTCGTCGAGGCCGGGCTGTTGACATCCCACAAGGTAGGTGCGCGAAAGCCCGTGCCGGCCGAGGCGCGCAAAAGCACCTCCTTCGCCGGCTGCCAGCGGATGTTGGCGCGGGGATTGAAGGTGGAGCCGAAATCGCTGTAGTGGTCGAAACGCGCAGCCAGCCCGGCTTCCCAACCCTTGGCGAACGGGATGGTGACTTCCGAGAACACCGCGAGCACGTTGCGGCTGGCTTCGGTCTCCGGCACCGAGCCTTCGCCGCCGACGTGCAGGCCCTGGCGGTATTCGTCGTTGACCGGCTTGTCTTCGGCCTGCTCGTGGCGGAGGTCGAAGCCGAAGGCCGCAGCGAGCTGGCCGCCGGGCAGCTTCAGGAATTCGCGGCTGGCCTTGCCGTTGAGCACGGTGGTGGTGCTGGTGGATTCGCGCATCTTGCCTTCGAGCAGCGTCGATCGCAGCAGTGCGTCGCCCTCGGCATCGTTCGGGCCGAACGGGTTGATCTTGCCGGTGGCCAGCGCGGCAATGAGCCGGGGTTCGCTGATGTAGCCGTAGTAGTTCAGCGTGCCCTTGCCTTGGGCCACGGTCAGCGCGCTGTCGTAGTCCCAGCCCTGGAACGCGCCCTGCACGCCAGCCACCGCGCGCACCTGCTCATTCAGGTTGTCGTTGATGCGGTTGCCCACCGGCACGGCGCGCATCACGATTTCGGCCGAGGAGCCGGGGGCTGCTGCGGGGTAGCCCAGGCTCGCCAGCAGCGCGGCCGGGTAGTAAGGGCTGCTGACCGGGATCGAGAAACTCGGATAGGTCGCCGTTTCAGGGTTCAGGTGTCCGGCTTGTGATCCGATGGGCACCGGCGCCACGCGACCGATGTTGTGGTTGCGGGAGTACGAGCCTTCGGCGAAGAACTCGTTGTCGGAATTGAGCTTCAGCGTGAAGCGGCCGAACAGGTCGCCCTTGGTCTGGTCGGGCAGGTTGTCGAGCGTGGCCGGGTAGATGAAGCGGCAATTCAGCTGCGGCTGGCCACTCGGCGTGGGGGTGTCGCCCTGGCGCACGACGGTGGTTTGCGGATCGCAAGGTGCGAAGCGTGGATCGTTGAAGCCGTTGGTGCCGAGGTAGGCGCCAGGGCTGATGCCGAAGTCGGCAAGCCGGCCCGGGAACGGGTAGCCCGACGAGGGCGGGCTGGAGCCCGGAATCTCTTGCACGCCACGGTTGTAGTACTTCTGGTCCGCGGCCCGGATGCGCGTGTTGTCCTGGTAATTCGCGGTGATCAGGAAGTTGTAGCCGTCGCTCGACAGGTCGCCCTGGCCGTAGGCGAGGGTCAGGCCGCTTTCCTTGCCGCCAATGCCGGCTTCGGTGTCGCCGTAGCGCAGCGACAGCTGGCCGCTCTTGTAGTCGCGGCGGGTGATGAAGTTGATGACGCCGCCCACCGCGTCGGTGCCATAGACGGCCGAGGCGCCATCCCGCAGCACCTCGATGCGCTCCAGCGCGGCGAACGGGATGCTGTTGAGGTCGACCGAGACCGTGCCGCCGATGCTGCCAAACGGATGGTTCGCCAAACGGCGGCCATTCAACAGCACGAGCGTGGAGTTCGCGCCCAGGCCGCGCATGTTGGCGTTCGATGTGGCGTAACCGGCGCCCTGCGTCGTGTCGGACTGCAGGCCACTGCTCGCAGACACGCGCTGCAGCAGCGCTTCGACGTTGGTGGCACCGCTGCGCTCGATCTGCTCACGCGTGATCACGGTGACCGGCAAAGCCGTCTCCGACTCGACCCGGCGAATCGACGAGCCGGTGATTTCCACCCGATCCAGTTGCTGTTGAGCCAGCGCCTGTTGCGCACTGAACAGCGCCAGCCCGCTGCTGAAAGCCAGCGTCAGTGCGCGATGAAGCCTTGTAGTTCGATGCATGTCGATCCTCCTCCCTCAAGGGGAATGTGATGGTTGAGAAAGTGCCCGGTGTCGTATGCGCCGTGGCGAGACCGCGGCCTGGGCCGAGATCAGGGAAAGTGATGGATTGATGAGCCGGGGCCGAAGCTGAATGGCGTCTGTACCCATGTCGCTCAAGTTGGTGGGCATGCACTGTAGGTGGCGTCAGGCTGCCGTCTCGCGCACTTGTGCATCAAAACGACAAGCAATGGACTCCGTGGACCGCCGCGGCTGCATGTGAAACCCAGGTCGGGATGCGGTCGGCGGCCATGTTGGTTGCCGGCGTGAAAAGTCAGCAAAAGAGCTTGCCCGGAGGTCGGCCATGCGGGGATGTGAGGGACACAGAAACGGAAACGAAGCGATTCGTTGAAGGCACGGGCCGACCCAAATCAGGGACGAAGCAAGGAATGAAGCGTTGAATCTCGGCAGCAAGTACTTGTTGACGAACTCGGCGACTGAGCAAGCCACGTGCCATTCGACCGGTTGGGCCGGGTCACGTCCTACAGGCCGTCAGTCAAGGACGACGTCAGCCCCCGGTCTGTGACGACAGACTTCGGCGTGCAACGGCATAGGCTTGCCTGTCCAACCACACGTCTTTGCGAGGACCGCATGTTGAATGACACCGTGGACGAAGCCCAGCCTGCGCGGCCGGCTCCGCACCATTTCTCGATGATCCGGGGCTTTCACCTGGCTGACTTCTTCACGCTGGGGAATGCGGCGAGTGGCATGGCCGCAGTGCTGTTGGCCATGGCCTATATGGGCGACCCGTCACTGCGGCTTTTTTATGCGGCCGCTGCACTCGCGCCGTTGGCCTTGCTGTTCGACGTGCTCGACGGGCGCGTGGCCCGCTGGCGCAGCACGCAGTCAGCGCTGGGGCGCGAACTCGATTCGCTGGCCGACATCGTATCGTTCGGCGTGGCCCCGGCCGCGCTGGGTTATGCCGCCGGCTTGAATGGCGGGTGGGACGTGGTGATGTTGGTCTACTTCATCTGCTGCGGCGTCTCTCGCCTGGCCCGATATAACGTGACGGCCGAGAGCTTGTCTGCCGGCAGCAACAAGGTGGCCTACTTCGAAGGCACGCCGATTCCGACCAGCGTGCTGCTGACCGCGGTGCTGGCCGTGGCGGCATCACAAGGCGCGTTGGGCGACGCGATGTGGGGTGGCGTGCGGATGATCGGCCCCTGGGCGATCCACCCAATGGCACTGCTGTACGTGTTGTCGGGCACGATGATGATCAGCAAGACACTGCACATTCCGAAGCTGTGATCCGGAAGGCCCCGCGGTGGCAGAACGCTGCGACGGGGCTTGGCGCAAGGACGAGCTAAGGACGGGCTCAGGGCCTCAAGTCAGCCTTGCGCGCAGCGACCCAGCTTCAACTTCACGTTGAAGCTTGCGCTTTGGCTGGCCTTGTTCAAGGCGTGCCGCGGACGCGCTGCAGTTCTTGTACGTGGCTGAGCAGGATGCGTGCGGTCGACAGGTTGGTGGCGCAAGGCACATCGTGCACGTCACAGGCTCGAACCAACGCGTTGATGTCGGGCTCGTGCGGCTGGGCCGTCATCGGGTCACGCAGAAAGATCACAACGTCAATCAGCCGCTGTGACAAGCGCGCGCCAATCTGCAGATCACCGCCGAACGGGCCGCTCAGCAATCGCTCAATCGGCAAACCAACCTCGTTTTGCAGCCTCCCGCCGGTGGTGCCGGTGGCGCACAGGATGCAGTCCTGGAGCACGGGGGCGAACTCTCGCGCGAGCAAGACCATGTCGTCTTTTTTCTTGTCGTGGGCGATCAGCGCGATGCGAGGCGTCATGTGAATTCCAGGGGCAGGCACAAAAAGAGCCGAGGAGCAGAAACCATCGACCACGGCAGGCAAGGTCCTGGATCGTAGGCCACAAATCCAGGGTGACGATCGCAGGTCAGGGCGCCTGCATTGCGGGCCTGAGCCCTTCGCTGGCGTGGTGCGGGGACGAGACGGCTTCGCTCACGGCCGCTTCGGTGCGCGCTTGCAGATCGACCGCATGCGCTCGCACGCGGTTGCGCCCGGCACCCTTGGCGGCATAGAGCGCCTCATCGGCCCGCCGCAGCAAGGTGCTGACGGTGTCGTTCGGCTGCGCCAGTGTCACGCCAATGCTGATCGTCACGCAGCGCCCTGGCGTCCAGCGCGAGACGTCGATCTGTTCGACGCCGGCGCGCAGCCGCTCGGCCACTGCCGTGGCCTGATCGAGGCTCGCGCCCGGCAGCACCGCAACGAACTCCTCACCACCGAAGCGGGCCAGGCAGAGAGGCGCCTCTTCGGCCAAGCGGTTCTCGCCCAGGCTGCGAACGACCTGGCCGACACCGCGAAGAATCTGATCACCGACCAGGTGACCATGGGTGTCGTTGATCGCCTTGAAGAGGTCGATGTCACCAATGAGCAGTGCGCACGATGGATGCGCCCGCCCCAGTTGCACTTCGATCTCGGCCAGTGCAGCGCGGCGATTGGGCAGCTGCGTCAGTTCGTCGGTCATCGCGAGCTTGCGCATCGCAGAACTGGTGCGGCGGTGGCGCACCAGCAGCGTGGCCAGCACTGCGACCAGCGCAATGGCCAGCGCAATGGCCAGCGTCAGCCAGCGGCTCGCCAGGCGCTGTTGCTCCAGCGCGCGCTCGGCCGCGGCCTGGGCTTGTTGCGACAGCCGCAGCTCGCGGTTGCGCGCAGCCTTGTCGTAATCGAAGCGTTGGGTGGCAAAGCGTTCGTCGAGCTGCAGTTGCAGCAGCTTGTCGGAGTCGGCCTTGAACAGCTGATGCTGCTCCAGCGCACCGCGCCAGTCAGTGGCGTCGGCCAATGTCAGTGCGAGTTCGTTGTGGATCGCAGCGGTTTCGCTGAGCGACTCGGCTTGGCGAAACACATCGAGTGCGGCCTTCAGGGCCACCGCGCTGTCTTCGGGCCGATGCAGCAGCCGCAGCGCGATGCCCCGCTGCTGCTGGACTTGCGCATGCAGCCGCGCATCCGGCACCGCAGTTTTCATTTGGTCGACCTGATCGAGCAACTGCAATGCGGCGGCCGGTGCGCCGCGCGCGTTCTGCACGCTGGCAAGGCCCCGAAGCGAGTAGGCGTGGCCGCGGTCGAAGTTCAGGTCTCCGCTGAGCTTGCGTACCTTTTCGAATGCGGCCTGGGCGGCATCCCAGTCTTTGAGGTTTTCGAGTGCGCGGCCGAGGTTGTATTGGGTGATCACCTGTTCGCGCAGCAGGCCGGCCGCCACCTCGGCCTTCAGCGTGGCTTCGTAATGGCTGCGTGCCTGAGCGAAATCGCCCATGCGGTTGTAGAGGATGGCAATGCCGTTGCCTGCGGTCAACGCATGGTTGGGCATGCTGAGCTGTTCATACAGCGCCTGGGCCTGCTTGAGGTCGATCAGGCCGTGCGTCAGCTCGCCGCGCATGCCCCTCAGGTACCCGCGCTTGTACAGGGCATCGGCCGTCATCTCGGGATCGTGCTCGCGCTCGGCCAGCCGCGCGGCGCGATCGAAATGGTCGAATGCCTGCCGGTTGTCGCCGGTGTTTTCGAACAGGTCGCCTTCGCAGCTGATCAGCCCGGCCTCCAGGCCGCGCCGCTTCAGCTGCGGCAGCAGCGTGCGGGCCGTGGCGATCTGCTGCCGCGCGATCTCGGGCGAGCGCTCGGCGTGGTAGTCGCAGAGCAGCAAATGGGCACGCATCTGCAGATCGGTATCGGGCCGCGTGGCCAGCACCTGCAATGCCTGCTCGGCGTATTGCCGGCTGCGCTCCGGGTCGATCTTGATCTGTACCTGGCTGGCGTCCACCAGCGCCCGGGCATCGCCGTTTGGCGCGCTTGCCCCATGCGTCAGCAAGGGCCACAGCAGGATCAGATGGCGTACGAACTTTGGCAGCACGGCGGGGGGCACGGAGCTGGAATGCCGATCATTGTCACTGCGAGTTCGGCTTCACGCATTTTCGGGGTGACGAAAGGCACCCCGTTGTTGCCGCCGGTGAACGCCCGTCGGGACGGGCAAGATCACGGCGGCGATGCCGGAAGAGCCGCCTGCGGGCCGTGAGAGGCGAGGGCTGCAGGCCGCGGCTCGGCAAAGCGCGCCCCGAACTTGATGAACGGTTTCTCGACCCATTGATACAACCCAGCCGACACGACGATGACCACCGGCAGCACCGCCCACAGATGGAGCAGCATCTCGTTCTTGCTGGCTTGGGCGGCCCCCGGCCACAGCAGGATCGACAACGTGAACAGCGGGTAATGGATCAGGTAAGTCGAAAACGAGATGCGGCCGAGGTAGCCGATGACGCGGTTGGTGGCGATTGCGTGCATCACCGCATGGACGAACCGTGTGGGCTTCAGCCGATCGTTCTCGACCAGGATGAAGGTGAAGAACACAAACCAGATCGTCGCAACCACCGAGTGCAGTACCAGCACTGCACCCAGGCCTAGCAGCAGAAACACGGTGGCATTGACCCCCAAGCGATGCGGCAACTCGAGGTACAGGCGCGAGGCGATGCCGATCAGGAAAAACTGGATCGACAGCAGCAGCATTGAGGGCATTGCGTAGGTGCCGAGATACCCCGCCCGAGCAATCGCGCCGCCTGCCAGAACGGCAGCCGACACCAGCACGAAGCTCCACAGGCTGTGCCGCAGCAAGCCGATCAGCAGTGGCGCGACCAGATAGAACTGCCACTCCAGTGACAGGCTCCAGGTGGGCGTCAGGAAGGAGCTGGTGATGTACTTCAGCACTTCTTCGGGCACAAGACCTTGCAGCATCGTCAGGTGCAGGCCGAAGCGCAGCCAGTAGGTGTCGGCGACCACCGCCATGCGGTCCGCGCGAATGGCTTCGCTGCCGGGTGGCCAGGCCAGGTGGGCCAACTCCACCGGCCAGACCTCGCGCATCAGGATCTGCAGCAGCAAGCAGGTGATATAGATCGGAAACAGCCGGAAGAACCGCCGAGCGAGAAACGGGCCG
>CAHJWV010000012.1 GCA_903643055.1 Burkholderiales bacterium
CGAAATGCAGAGGCAGGCGGGTGATTGCGAATTCGAGCCGGTTCTCCCGGATACCGCTCAGCAGCTCGGTGGCCACGCTTTGTGTCAGGTGCAAGGTGACGTCGGGCATGCTGCGCCGAAAGTCGACCAGCAGGGATGGCAGAAACTTCAACGAGGGCTCGATCGACACCCCGAACCGGATCTGCGAGACGTTGCGATGACGCACGTTGCGCAACCAAGTCTCGGTGCGATCGGCTTCGAGCAACAGCGCGCGCATGGCGCAAAAACTCTTCACCTTCCGTCGTCAGAAGCAGGCCTTTGGCCTGGCGATCGATCAGCGATACGCCGTGTTCATCTTCGAAGCGGGCCAGGCTACACCAAGTTCGCGATCGAAACGCTGATGGACGATCTCGCCCATGAAGCCAACATCGACCCGCTGACCTTCCGCTTGCAGAACCTGCGCAAGGAGCCGCGAGCGCAGGAGGTGCTGCGCGCGGCCACCCGCATGGCCGACTGGAAGCGCAAGCGCCCGGCAGGCCACGCGCTGGGCCTGGCGTATTCCAATGCCTTCGGCTCGCACCTGGCGCAAGTGGTCGAGATGTCGCTGAACAAGAAGAGCGGCCGCATCCGCGTGCACGAGGTCTGGTGCGCGGCCGATGTCGGCTTTGCGCTGCAGCCGCGCAATGTGGCAGCGCAGACGGAATCGGGCGTGATGTACGGGCTGTCGATCGCTTTCGGCGAGCAGGTGCCGGTGGTCAAAGGCGAGCCCCAGCCTTCGAACTTTCACGACTACCCGGTGCTGCGCATGGACGAGGCGCCGAAGGTGCATGTCGAGGCGATCCATTCGACCGAGCCCCCGGGCGGCGCAGGCGAGATCGGCGTGCCGCCGGTGGCGCCGGCCATCTCGGATGCGCTGCTGCGCCTGACCGGCAAGCGCTTGCGCGACCTGCCGCTGGATCACAGCGCAGTCGTGAAAGCCTGATCGCAGTAACTGACTTGAACGCCCGCGCCCCCTGCCATTGCCGACGAGTTGAAGCCACGGGCGTTGCGTGCGGCCCTGTGCCGTCAAGGACGGAACGTGCGCAGGCCGGACGGCCGAAGCGGCAGGCCGCTTCGATATCGAGGCAAGCGAGCCGATTTGGCATCGCCTGCTTCCCCGCTCAGGCCGCCGAGCCAGCGGCCAGCGCTTCGCCCATCGTCGTGGTCGTTGCGCTGCCGCCCAGGTCGGGCGTGCGCGGGCCTTGCTTCAACACCGTTTCGATGGCGCTGACGATCGCGTTGTGAGCCTCGCGAAACGCGCCTTGGCCGTGGCCGAGAAAGTCCAGCATCAGCGCACCCGACCACACCATCGCCACCGGGTTGGCGATGTTCTTGCCGTAGATGTCGGGGGCCGAGCCATGGACCGGTTCGAACAGCGATGGAAAGCGCCGCTCTGGATTCAGGTTAGCCGACGGCGCCAGTCCGATCGTGCGAGTGGTCGCGGGGCCGAGATCGGACAGGATGTCACCGAACAGGTTGGTGGCAGCCACCACATCAAAGCGGCCCGGCTGCAGCACGAAGCGCGCGCTCAGGATGTCGATGTGCTGCTTGTCGAGCTTGACTTCGGGATAGCCGGCGCCCACCGCATCGGCGCGGCCGTCCCACCAGGGCATGCTGATCGCGATGCCGTTCGACTTGGTGGCCAGCGTCAGGTGCTTGCGCGGGCGGCTTTGCGCCAGCTCGAAGGCGTATTTCAGCAGGCGGTCGGCGCCATGGCGCGAGTAGACCGACTCCTGGATCACGATCTCGCGGTCGGTGCCTTCGTACATCACACCGCCCAGCGAGGTGTATTCGCCTTCGGTGTTCTCGCGCACGACGAAGTAGTCGATGTCGCCGGGGCGGCGCGGCTGGCCTTTGCCATCGACCAGCGGGCAGGGCACGCCTTCGAACAGGCGCACCGGGCGCAGGTTGATGTATTGGTCGAACTCGCGGCGGAACTTCAGCAGCGAGCCCCACAGCGAGATGTGGTCGGGCACGGTGGCAGGCCAGCCGACGGCACCGAAGTAGATCGCATCGAAACCACTGAGCTGCTGCTTCCAGTCGCTGGGCATCATCTGGCCATGCTGCGCGTAGTAGTCGCAGTGGGCCCAGTCGAAATGGGCGAATTCCAGCCCCAGATCGAAGCGGCGATCGGCCGCCTGCAATACCCGCAAGCCTTCGGGCATCACTTCCTTGCCAATGCCGTCGCCGGCGATCACGGCAATTTTCGAGCGCTTCATCGTGGAGTCCTTGGTGGGAAGAGGGAAGGCGCCTTGCCTTGTGCCGGCGCCATCGAGAAAGCGTATTTTTTGTGATGCATGACGAAATGACAACGACACAAGCGTCACCCGTCGATTCACGGATCGCGTGCAAGTCGCCGGAGCTGGAAGACCTGCGCGTCTTCATGGCGGTGGTGCGCAAGTCCAGCTTCGTGCTGGCCGCCGACATGATCGGCATGTCGCCGGCTTACGTCAGCAAGCGCATCCGCATCCTGGAGCAGGCGCTGGCGGTCAAGCTGCTACATGAAGCCGGGCCAAAGCCGCGCCAATCAGAACAGGTGGCCGATGCCGAAGTTGATGCCGCGTTCGTCTTCGCCGGCCTTCAACGGGGTCGTTGCGAAATCACCGGCCGAGGGTGCCAGCGCGAAGCGCGTGGCGGTGCCATTGCCCATGCGGCCCAGCGAGCAGTACAGCGAGGTGCGCTTAGAGCGGCTAACAAAACCGAATCAAAGAGCGCAAGCAAATGACACAACAAGCGGCACTGAGCAGGGCCAGATG
>CAHJWV010000013.1 GCA_903643055.1 Burkholderiales bacterium
GCTGGGCGTGCCAGTATTTTTGTACGTGAGGCCTTATGGTTGCGTGGCTCCGCGAGCGAGTTCGACGGTGAGAAGTCGCGTTACCTTGCAGTCGGTGCGATCATGGTGACGGCGTTTGCCGTGGTCCAAGTGGTTCTCATCCCGAAGGAGAAGACCGATCGTGATTGCACAGTACGACATTGCTTTGGCCTTGCCTGCCGATGCGCGACGCATCGCGGGTTTGTCGAGAGAGGCCGTTGAACATGGCTTGTCATGGAGCTGGACCGGCAGCAGGGTGCTGCGCAGCATTCACGATGGCGCGACCAATGTGGCGGTGGCGAGCCGGGCCGACCAACTGCTGGGTTTCGGCATCATGAAATACCGTGATGACGAGGCGCACCTGCTGTTGCTCGCGGTGCATGCGCCGATGCGGCACACCGGCATCGGATCGGCGCTGCTGGCATGGCTGGAGGCTTCGGCGCGCGTCGCAGGCATCGGGCAGATCCGCCTGGAAGCGCGAGCGCGCAACGCCACCGCCCGCGCGTTCTATCGCAAGCATGGCTTCACCGAGTGCGGCATTCATGCCGGGTATTACGAGGGCGTGGAAGACGCAGTGCGCATGAGCAAATCACTGCGCAACACCGCTGTGGCCTGAGGGCCCCGCACTGCCGCAGGGCTTGGTCATTCAGAACAGGTCGAGTCAGGCCAAGCGGCGAGCCGATGCAGTCGTTGAGGCTGGCTTCGTAGGATCTGGGCGACGCCTTGCCGCGGGGTTGTCCGACCTGCTGCTGCGCATCTGCCCGGTGGTGGCCAGGCGAGATGGTTCTTAAGCTGTCACAGACACAACAACGGAGACTGTCATGACGCTGGGGACCATTCTTTTGATCGTTCTGATCCTGATGCTGCTGGGCGTATTGCCGACTTGGCCGCACAGCCGCTCTTGGGGCTATGGGCCCAGTGGTGGTCTCGGGCTGGTGCTGGTGATCGTGCTGCTGCTGGTGGTGATGGGCAGAATCTAGGCTTCATTCATCCGTCAGCCAATGCCTGACATGGCCTGACTGTGTCAGGTGGTGTGGCCTCCGTACGGAGCCTGCGTGTCAGCAAGCGGGCCCACGAGAAACGCAACCCAAGGCCCCGCGGCTGTCTTGCCGCGGGGCCTTGTCATGTCCAGATGTCGATCCATCGCCACGCCTTCCCGGCGTGGCCTCGCGCTCATTCCGCGGATGGCGCCGGGCGGCCCAATTGCTGCCACAGGTAGGTGTATTCCAGCGCTTGCAGATAGGCGCGCTGCTCGTTATCGGCCGCACCGCCGTGGCCGCCTTCGATGTTCTCGTAATACATCACGTCATGATTCAGTGACAGCATCTTGGCCGCCATCTTGCGGGCATGCGCCGGGTGCACGCGGTCATCGCGCGTTGAAGTCGTGAAGAGCACGCGCGGATAGTGGCCCTCGGCTTTCACGTTCTGATAAGGGCTGTATTTCGAGATGTAGGCCCATTCCTCGGCGACGTCGGGGTTGCCATATTCGGCCATCCACGAAGCACCTGCGAGCAGGGTGTGATAACGCCGCATGTCCAGCAGTGGCACCTGGCAGACCACGGCATTAAAGAGATCCGGGCGCTGGGTGAAGGTCGCGCCCATCAGCAGGCCGCCATTGCTGCCGCCCATGATGCCCAGGTGCTTCGGTGAGGTGATCTTGGCAGCGATCAAATCTTCGGCGATCGAGATGAAGTCGTCATAGCTGCGTTGCTTCTCGGCTTTGATCGCGCTCTTGTGCCAGTTGGGGCCGAACTCGCCGCCGCCGCGGATGTTGGCAATGGCCACCACGCCGCCGCGCTTGTGCCAGGCGCGGCCGTAAGTGCCGGAATAGCTGGGGCGCAGCGAGATGTCAAAGCCGCCATAGCCGTAGAGCAAGGTCGGGTTGTTGCCATCGGGTGTCGCGCCCTTGGGCCAGATCACGAAGTAGGGCACCTTGGTGCCGTCTTTCGAGGTCGCGGTGCGTTGCTCGGCGCGCATCCCGGTGGCGTCGAACAACACGCGGCGTGCTTTCAGCAGCTCGCGCTTGTCGGTGGCCGTGTCGCCCAGATACAGCGAGTTCGGCGTCAGGAAGTCGGTGTAGGTCAGCACATAACTCTCTGCCAGCGGGTCGTTCTCGATCTGCGGATCGTGAAGCGCGCCAATGCCCAAGGTGCCGGGGTAAGGCGCCTGGATTTCCTTGCGCACGAAGCTGCTGCCCTTGCGTTGCCATTGCTCCAGCTTGCCGGCCACGTTGTCGAGGATGCTCAGCAGCACATGGCTTTGCGTCGTGGTGTAGCCCGACAGCGATCGCGTTGCGGTCGGCGTGAACATCGCTTTCAGCTTGCGCTCGCCAATCAGGTAAGCCTTGGCATCGCCATAGATCAGCGAGCCGCTCGGGAAGATGTCTTTGCCGGCTTTGAAGTCGCTGCGCAGTTGCAGCAGCACGATGTCGCGATCGAAGCCCACCGAGGCATCGCTGGGCACATCGAGCTTGACCTGTTTGTCACCTTGCAGCAGGAACTGGATGCTGTTGTAGAAGTCGGTGCTGCGGCTGAAGACCGTGCGTTCGAAGCCGGGTGTCTTGTCGACACTGACCCGCACCGACACATCCTTGGCCTCACCCTCGAAGACCGTGACCGCCTCGCTCAAGGGCGTGCCGCGCTTCCAGCGCTTGATGACGCGCGGGTAGCCCGAATCGGTTAACGAACCAACGCCGAAATCGGTGCCGACGTAGATGTGGTCTTCGTCGATCCAGTCCACATCGGATTTGGCCTCGGGCAAGCTGAAGCCGTTGGCGACGAACTCTTTCTTGACGGTGTCGAACTCGCGCACCACATGCGCATCGGCGCCGCCGCGTGACAACGCGACCAGGCAATAGCGGTAGTTCGGTGCCAGCGGCGACGCGCCGGCCCAGACCCAGTTCTCGCCTTCGGCCTGGCCCAGCGCGTCGAGATCGAGCACCGTTTCCCAGGCCGGTTCGGCCTTGCGGTATTCCTCGAGCGTGGTGCGGCGCCACAGGCCGCGCTTGTGGTTTTCGTCCTGCCACAGGTTGTAGAACCAATGCCCTTGGCGCGAGACGCCCGGGATGCGATCTTTGGCATTCAACACATCGAGCAGCTGTTCGCGCATCGAATCAAATTCGGGGCGAGCCGACAGCTCTTTCTGTGTCAGGGCATTGCGTTCACGCACCCAGTTCAACGCACGTTCGCCTTGCACGTCTTCAAGCCAGGCAAAAGGGTCGGCGGCGGTTTCGGTGGGCAGCGTAGGTTCGGACATGGCGTGGGGGCTGATGAAGGTGAGCAGCGCGGCCAGCATCGTGGCGATGCACGCCGAGGTTGATGCGGGGCGAAGGCGGATCTGGGTCATGCGAGAAGGTCCAGGGTTTCGGGGTGGCGTTGCATATACACCCGCACGTAGGAGCACAGCGGGTTGATCTTCAACTGATGAGCGCGGGCGTGGGCGATTGCGGCCTTGACCAGCGCTGCGGCGATGCCGCGGCCTTCCAACGACACAGGAACGCCGGTGTGCGTCATCTGCATCGCCCCGCTGGCCAGGCGGTAGTCGGCAACGCACAGCTGGCCCTCGACCGTCACTTCGAAACGGTGTCGGGCCTCGTTGTGCTGAACAGGGTAGCGGTCGGCTTCAGGGTGGGCAGACATGGTCAGGGCCGTGCGGGCAGCAAAGTTGACATGCCAGATTATTGGGCGGATCGGGCAGGGCGGAACCCATGGCACCACCCGCCGCCTGACTGCCTGATCGCACGCGGAGGCAGGATGTCTGTGTCACGGTGCGGCGCACCCGGTCGGTACCCTGCCGGCACCGGGCCGGACCGCCCAGGATCAAGACGGAGTGAGCCGCTGCGGTGTGATCTCGACGCTGCGCGTGCCATCGCCGATCCACAAGGTGGCGTCCTGCACGGTCACTTGCAGCTGCATCGTGCGTTGGGCTAACTCGGCCAATGCCTGGCTTTGCTCAGCCACGATCTGCCACACCGTCAGGTTGCGCGCACGGGTGATCTTGGTCGCGATGCCACTCCACCAGACCGGCGTGCTGTGGCTGAAGCTGAATACCGTGACTCGGCCAGCGCGCGGGCTGGCCTTCATCAGGCGTTTGTCGTCAGGCTGGCCGATGTCGATCCAATGATCGATCTGGCCGGTCAAGTCTTTTTGCCACAGGCTGGGTTCGTCCACATCCCACAGGTCTTTGGCGAACTCCAGTGCGCCGTGGTTGTTGTCGGCCGGCACGTTGAGCGCGAAGGCCAGCAGCCGAATCATCATGCGCTCGTCGGTCTCCGACGGATGGCGGGCGATGGTGACCTGGTGATCGCCATAGACGTTGCGGTCCATGTCGGCAAGTTGAATTTGAGCTTTGTAAATGGTGGCTTTGATCGCCATGAGGTCAAGGCCCGAAAATCCTTCGACCGCAGGCAGCAGGTGCCGCTTGCAGAAGAATCGTCTGAAGACCGCATCGAAATCGAGGAGCGTGGATTAGATCAGATGGCTTGGTGCCGACCCGAACAGGCGGCGCGACAATGCCAGGTTCTGAATCTGGAGTGAACTTGACATGAGCATGAAGAAATTCGATCTGGCCAAAAGCGTGGCCCTCAAGGTAGCGGGCCAGATGAAGGTGGCCGGTGTCCCTGACCGCTTCGCCCAGGGCGCCGCAGCCTCTCTCGACAAGCGCGAGCAGCGCAAACGCGATGCGGCGGCGGGGCTGGTGCCTTTTGCCTGCAAGCTGCCGCTTGCGCTGATCACGCAATTGAACGAACGCGCTGCCGATCACGAGGCTGGCGTGAATGGCCTGGTGGCGCAATGGCTGAGTGCGGGTTTGCAGACGGGAACGCAGCCTGCCGCGGTGGCCCAGGCTGCGCGCGCCAAGAAGCCCGCTGCCGCCATCGCCGATGCGGTGTCGGCACCCGCGGAAAAGTCTTCCAGCAAAGCCAAAGCTGAGGCGAATGCGCCTGCCCCCGCGGTGCCGGCCTCCGCCGCCAAGCCCAAAGCGGCCAGCCGCAAATCGTGATGGGGGGGCTGCTTTGCGCGGCCCGTTCGCGAAGTGGGCCGCAGCCGAGCCATGACCCGAAAGGCCACCCAAGGTGTCGGTCAATCAAGTGCGGGCGCGATGGCATGATGCCGGCCGCAATCTCTGTCTGAAGGATCAGCGTCATGAGTTTTTCTTTTTTTGTCGGCCGCCGTGGGTGGTGCGTTATGTGGGCGGCTTGCGCCTTGTCGGCCGGTGGATCGCTGCAAGCCGCAGCGCCAAAGCCGCGTGAAGCGACCTTGGGCAACGGCAAAAGCAGCACCGCGCCGGTGATGAACAAGGCCCAGCTGAAGGCTTGCATGGCCCACCAGGAGCGCCTGCGCGCCGAGAATGAAGCCACGGTGAAGATGCAGCAAGAGCTGAAGACCGATCGTGCAGAGATCGATCGCGCCGGTGCTGCGATGAAGACCGATCTCGAAACCCTGGATCGCACCAGCAAGGAGGCTGTCGATGGCTACAACGAGCGTGCCGCGGCCCGCGACAAGCTGATCGACAGCTACGAGTTGCGCACGCCGGCTTACAACAGCAAGGTCGATGCGCTGAAGGACGATCGTGCGGCCTACTCCCAATCGTGCGAAGGTCGCCGCTATCTCGAAGACGACTTCAACGAATTGAAGGCCGGCAAGTAAGCCGGGCCGGCGCACGGCTTGGCAGTGTTCCGGCGCGTCAAGGGGCGCGTTGTTTCGGTGGTTCTCGGTGATCCGCGGTGGTCGCTCGGCGTCAAGCCGGCGACCGCCGGTTTCGCATTGCCGGTCGTGGCATTGGCGAATTGATGTGTCACAAAGATGACCCCCCTAGAATCGAAGTGTCTTCAACCTCGAGAAGCGCCATGAACGACGCCACAAGCAATCCATTGCTTCAGCCGTGGAACACCCCGCACGGCTTGCCGCCGTTCGCGCAAGTCCGTCCCGAGCACTTCGAACCGGCGTTTGCCCAGGCGCTGCAAGAGCACCTCGCCGATGTGGACGCCATCGCCCGCGAATCGCAGCCGGCCAGCTTCGACAACACGCTGGCGGCTTTTGATCGCAGCGGGCGCCTGCTGGCGCGCATCGATGCGCTGTTTTCGAATCTGACCTCCAGCGAAACCTCGCCCGAGTTGCAGGCCGTGGAGCGCCGCATGGCCGCGCCGCTGGCTGCACACCACAGTGCGATCTACATGAATGCGGCGCTGTTCGAGCGCATCGACACCTTGCATGAGCAGCGCGTCCATTTGTCGCTGACGCCTGAGCAGACCCGCCTGCTCGAACGCATGCACCTCGATTTCGTGCGTGCCGGCGCCAAGCTGGCAGGCGCTGCACAACAGCGTTATGCGCAAGTGATGTCGCAGCTGGCCGAGCTGACCACGCGCTTCAGCCAAAACGTGCTGGCCGATGAAAGCGCTTACCGCCTGGTACTGCGCAGCGAAGAAGACCTGGCGGGATTGCCGGACTTCGTGCGTGCCGCAGCGCGCCAGGCCGCGCTGGACCGCGGCATCGGCGATGCTTGCGTGATCACGCTGTCGCGCTCGCACATCGTGCCGTTCCTGACTTTCTCGGATCGGCGCGACCTGCGCGAGCAAGCCTGGCGGGCGTGGGTATCGCGCGGTGAGCATGACGGCGAGCACGACAACCGGTTGGTGGCGCGCGAGATCTTGTCGTTGCGCCAGGAGCAGGCCCGCCTGCATGGCTATGCCAGCTATGCCGACTACGCGCTGGCCGACACGATGGCCGGCACGCAGTCGGCGGTCGGCACGTTGCTGCAGCAGGTCTGGGTGAAGGCGAAGGCCCGTGCCGAGCAGGAGCGGGAACTGCTGCAAGAACTGGTCGCGTCACGCGACGAGACGCTGTCGATCGAAGCCTGGGATTGGCGCTATTACGCCGAGAAGGTGCGGCAGTCGCGCTATCAATTCGACGAAGCCGAATTCAAACCTTACTTCTCACTGGATCGCATGACCGACGCGATCTTCGACTGCGCCCAGCGGCTGTTCGGGGTGAGCTTTGTCGCGCAGCCGCAGATCGGAACCTACCATCCCGATGTGAAGGTCTATGAGGTGCGCCGGGTCGCCGATGAGTCGGTGGTCGGTGTGTTTCTGCACGACAATTTCGCGCGGCCCACCAAGCGCAGCGGCGCGTGGATGTCGGTGTACCGCAACCAGTCGCGCAACGCGCAGCCGGGCGGGGCCCTGCCGATCGTTGTCAACAACAACAACTTCGCGAAGGGTTCGCCGGGCGAGCCGACGTTGCTGAGCTACGACGACGTGCGCACGCTCTTCCACGAGTTCGGCCATGGCCTGCATGGGCTGCTGTCGAACGTGAGCTATGAGCGCCTGTCGGGGATCAACGTGCTGCGCGATTTCGTCGAGCTGCCCTCGCAGCTCTTCGAGCATTGGCTGTGCACGCCCGAAGTGCTGCGCCGGCACGCGCGCCATTACAAGACCGCGGAGCCCATCCCGGCTGCGATGATGGAACGGCTGGAGGCCGCGCTGCGTTTCAACCAAGGCTACGAGACGGTGCGCTACACCGCATCGGCCATGGTCGACATGGCCATCCATGCGCAGACTTCGTTCGATGGCCCCGACGCTGGCAAGGGGCTCGATATCACCGCCTTCGAGGCGGCCGAGTTGGCGCGCATCGGCTTGCCGCAAGGGGTGGGCATCAATCACCGACTGTGTCATTTCCAGCATCTGTTTTCTGACTCCAGCTACGCAGCCGGTTATTACGTCTATCTGTGGGCCGAGGTGCTGGATGCCGACGGCTTCGATGCGTTCAATGAAGCCGGTGATCCGTTCGATCCCACGGTCGCACAACGCCTGCTGCGCTGCATCTATTCGTCGGGCGACAGCCGCGAGCCGCGAGAGGCCTACCGCGAGTTTCGCGGCCGCGATGCGTCGGTCGAACCGATGCTGCGCCAGCGAGGCTTGTTGGAGTTGGAAGAGCCGGCAGGTGTCTTGAGCACCGCCGGCTGCCTGTGATCCGCCGGTGGGCTTGAGGCTGCTGAAGCTGATCTTGGCGCTCAGGGCACGCCGCGCCTCAAGCCTTCGGAAAGAGTCGCTCCATGGCACCCAGGAAGATCGCAAAGTCGATCGGCTTGGTCCAGTAGTCGCTGAAGCCCGCTGACAGGGCGCGTGTGATGTCTTCGGGCATCGCATTCGCCGACAGCGCAATGCAAGGCGTGGCAGCGGTCTCGGGCTGAGCGCGCAACCGGCGCAGCACTTCGAAGCCGTCGATGTCGGGCAGCTGAATGTCGATCAGGATCAAGTCCGGCCGAAGCTGGCGCGCGGCCTCCACGCCCGCCTCGCCATTGATCGCCGATTGAATTGCCATGCCCATCTGCGTGCGCACCAGTTCTTCGATGAGCATCACATTGACCGGGTTGTCTTCGATGTAGAGCAGGCGGCCGGCGCGCGACGGCAACGGAAGTGGCGTGGCGGGCACCGCCGGTATCGGCTGCGCTGCGGTTGGCGCAGGGAGGCTCGAAAGCAGGGAGTCCACCGGCGCCCGCGGCAGCCGCACTTCGAATCGCGAGCCCACCTCGGGCTCGCTGCTGACAAGCACCGTGCCGCCCATGCGCTCGACCAAGGCCTTGACGACGGCCAGGCCGATGCCGGTGCCATCGATGCCCTCGCTTTCAATGCCCAGGCGATTGAAAGGTTCGAACAGATGCATCAATTGCCGGGGCGTCATGCCGCGGCCGCTGTCTTGCACCTGCAGTACCACCTGCGCCTCGTCGCTGTGGCTTGCCAGGTTCACCTGG
>CAHJWV010000014.1 GCA_903643055.1 Burkholderiales bacterium
GTTGCTGTTGGCTGCCAATGAGCAACTCGACGAAGACGACCCGATCGAAAGCCCGTTGCTGTACCTGCTGACCGAAGAAAAGCACAAGTCGGCGGTCTTGCTGGGGCAGATGCCGGGCAAGGGGCTGCCGCTGATGTTTTTCAAAGCTTGAGGAACCTGATGTCTAGAACGCGCATTCATGGCAGCAATCTCCCGCTGCCGGCGGGGGGCGTCTCTGATCAGGCGTCCCAAAAAGAGTGGCCTCGCCGGTCGCTTTCGTCTGGTGGCTCGCAAGGGCCGTCTTCGCGGCTAAGCGTGCCCGGGCGGTTGCCTGCTCAGGGTCCATCACGAGCCCCCCGCGGTGAAAGCCCGCATTTCTCGTTGAGCACGGGGCCCGCGGCGGCTTCGAGTCAAACCGTCGCGCCAGCCTCCGCGAGTCAGGCTCAGTTGGATGCGGCAAAGGTCGCCAGCCGAATCAATTCGTTAAACAACAGCTTCACCCCTCAAAAAGTGCAGAGTGCGCTGTCTCTTGCCTACCTGGGCCTGAATCGGTTGCGTGCGGGTCTTCACAGCGCTGAACCCATGAAGAGCGGGCTTGAGAACCTGCGTACCGACGCTTCGTTGCCGAGCGTGAGAACCGCCGGCGCGGGCAAGCTTTCGCAGTCGGAGCTGACGCCCAAGGAACTGCAAGCGATCAACACGGCCAGGTCGATCAGCACGATCAACAAATTCCCATCCGGCATCTTGACAGCCGCTGCGACGCTCAGTGTCCTGGGCTTGAAAGGCCTGCGCTCGATCTGAATGGGCACGGTACTCACCTCACCGAAGGTCTTGCTGAAGGGCCTTTCAGCACAAGCGCCTGCGGCTTCAAGTCACGCGTGTAGCCTCGGAGCCTTCAAGCCGCTTCCGGGCGCGAGCTGAGGGTGGCCCCGGCGGTCACGCTGCTGTATTGCCTGAGCTGGCCGCGGCCATCGCGCTTCGCGGCATACAGCGCTTCGTCGGCATGGCGCATCGCATCGACCAGCGTCAGGCCATGCTGTGGCCATTGCGCCGCGCCGATGCTGCAGCCCACGCGCAGGTTGCTCAGCGTGCGGTACGAGAACGGGCGCCGCAGGTCTTTCAGCACCCGCGCTGCGACCACACGGGCCAGCGCTTCGCCTTCGCCGCGCGGGCAGCTCAGCAGCATCATGAATTCGTCGCCGCCGAGGCGGAACACGATGTCTTCGTCGCGCGCCGCCTGGCGCAGCCGCTTGGCAATTTGCATCAGCACCTGATCGCCGGCCTCGTGGCCATAGCGGTCATTGACCGGCTTGAAACCATCGAGGTCCAGGCACAGCACGCACAGCTCCAGTTGGTTGTCGGTCGCGTGCTTTGTCAGCCGGGGGCTGCACTCGGCGAGGTACTGCCGGTTCCACAAACCGGTCAGCGGGTCGCGGTGCGCCTTCAGTTCGAGTGACTGCAAGGTCTCGTCGCGGTCGCGCAGCGTGTCTTGCAGATGGGCGACGGCGGCGGCGATCTGCTGCACGTCATTGCGGCGCTTCATCGGTGTGCCGTTCGGGCGCGCATCGCCTTTGCGGCCCAAGGCGGTCGCGAGTTCGTCGACCGGCGCCACGATCACACCGATCAGCCAGCAGGCCAGCAGCGCGCAGGCACTGCCCAAGCCGAGGCTCCAGGCCAGCGCCGATTGCCGCGCCTGCATCATCTGCAAGGAGGTCATGCCCGCACCGTCGTGGGCGACCACGCGCCAGCCGAAGCCGTGGAAGTCGCCCTGGCCGCGGCTTTCGGCGACGCTCGTGACCGCCTCGTTGCCATCGCTCCAGCGCTCACTCGCCCAATGTTCTTCCAGAGCCTTCAGCCGTTCTTGCGACAGGCTGACCGTGGCGCGTTCGCCTTGCGCGGCCAGCAAGGTTTTGCCGTCGGCGCCGACGATCGTCAGCTGCAGTGCCTTGCCACCACCGCGTGGCTGCAGCACCGATTGGCGCAGTTGGTCGGCCCATTGCCAGCTCAGATGCAGCGCCAGCACGCCGCGCAGCTGGCCATCCGTGCCCAGCACGGGCGCGGCCACGTCGACGAACTTCACCGCTTCGCCCGGCGCATGCGGTGCCAGCTTGGCCAGCATCACCGCGTCGTGCACATCGCCGGTCCACAGGCCCTGGCGGCCGTTCTTGAACACCGGGCGGGTCGCAATCGAGACACCCAGCAGCACATCGCCGGTCGAGGCGATGACCTGGCCTTGCGCGTCGGTCATGCCGATCCAGGCGTAGGCGGGCAGGGTGTCGCGCAGTTTCTCGAGCGCGGCGCGGGCCGTTGCGGGGTCGTCAGCATTGCGCAGGATGTCGAGCTGCGACAGCAGGCGAACATCGCGGGCGCGGGCCGCCATTTCGCTCGACAGGCGATCGGCCATGTTGCGCGCGATCTGCAACTGCTGGGCACCGGCTTCGGACTCGATCTGCAAGGCCACGCGTGCGCCCCAGAGTTGCCCGAAGGCGATCGACAGGCCCGCGAACAGCGCGCACACCAGCACGCGGGCCTGGATGCGCAGGGGCCAAAGTCGAGGTTGCAGCAAACGTTTCATGGGCAGGTAAAGGGTGTTCCCCATGCGGGAACCCAGTCGATAGACCTGATGTTTCGGCCGATGCACAGCTTTGTGTATGGCTTGTCGAGGATTTTTGCGGCCTGCCTCGCGACATTTCACGCGCGCCCGGGATCGCGCCCGGCGCGGCCTGCAGTGGCTCAGAGCAGCAGGCGCGAGGCGTAGCCCGTCATCTCGAGGTAGCCGCGCCCGATGGCATGGCCTTGCGCATCGAGCAGTGCGCTCAGCCCTTCCCAGTAGAAGGCGCCGGTGCTGCCGCGGCTGTCGAGTTCCTGTTCATCGATCAGGGCTTTGACGGTGTGGCGCCCGGCCGGTGATTCGAGCGCCCATTCCACCGGATACACCGCCTGCGAGGCCGCGCTGCGCCAGCGGCGACCGGCCGTGAGCGTGACCTCGCCGGGCGCGAAATTGCGCACCGCGCCGCCCGGCGCGCGAAAGCTGCCGCCGGCATACAGCGTCGAACCATCGGCGCGGCGCAGCCGGAAGGCCGTCAGCGCGCTGCCGTCGTCGAGGTTCATGCCGATCCAGTCCCAGCCGACGGCCTCGTCATCGAGCAGCAGCTGGCTCCATTCGTGGTCGAGCCAGGCACGGCCCTTCACTGCAAGCGCTTCGCCGTCGAGCGTCAGTTGGCCGTCGACGCTCAACTGCGGCTGGCTGTAGTAATGGCTGGCGTGGCGCGGGCTCGGCCCTTTGCGCGAATAGCCAGCATCGCCTTGCAGCAGCACCGGCTGGGTGGTCGACAGCGTCAGCGCGTAGCGAAAGCCAGCGCTGTCGCTTTGGACTTCGGTGCGGTAGACGCTGTGCTCGGCCGGGCCTTCGCGCTGCAGCGACCAGTCGCGCAAGTGGATGCGGGTGTCGCCTTCATCGGCCGCCGTGCCGAAGCCGCTGCGCGCGATGCGCTGGTCGTGGCGCAGCTGGCGCCTTTGCACGTCGGTCAGCGCCGCATGGCCGAAAACGATCTGGCTGGCAGCGAAGCGGCTCGGGTGATCGGCGGCCACGCCGGTGCGCGATCGAAAAAAAGTCACTTGAAAGCCAAACAGCCGCGAGCCGCTTTGAAGCGCACCGGTCAGGTACCACCATTCGGTGCGCGTGTCGGCATGAGCGCCGAAATCACCTGGAAAAGTCAACATTCGGGGGCTAACGCCCAGAGGCGCGCCCTGCGCCATTGTTGGAACGACGCCCAAAGCCACCAAAACTTGCCTGCGATTCATTCGGTGAAGCATCTCACAGGGAACGACAATGCACGGTTGTTCCGCATTCGTTGCCCATGACCGATTTCAAGCTGCCAGAGGAATTCGACCTCGGCGAACATTTCGACCATCGCACCTTGACCCGCGCGATGGACCTGAAACCCCAACGTGCCGTGCTATCGATGCAAGTCGAAGGCGAGCGCCTTGTCACGCGGGTGCAAGGCAGTGGGCCCAGTGCCTACGCCCAAAGCATCCGCTTCGAGCAAGACCGCCGCCTCGGCCTGCGCCTGCAAGGGCAGTGCACCTGCCCCGATGGCGGCAACTGCAAGCACGTGGCCGCTGCACTGATGGCTTACGAGGCCCAGCAGATCCGCATCCGCAAGGGCCTGCCGGAAACGCCGGGCGTGGCCGCGCCGGTCTCGCGCCCGGTCGACATGCAGCAGACGCCGGCGATGCTCGAACTCGGCGCCTTGCCCATGGTGCCGGTGGTGCGCCTGACGACCTGTGTCGATGTCGCCTCGGAGGCGCTGCTGCACCACCGCTACGGCTCGGCCTCGTCGCGCAACACCACGCTGCGCCAGGCGTCGATGCAGCTGCTGTTCCGCTATCAGCCACCGGCCGGCAAACCGTTCGAGTTCCACTTTCCGGCCGGTAACGCGACGACGACCATGGCCGAAGTCATCGACCCGAGCCGCCCCGGCCATTACGCGATGGGGCATTTCCAGCGCCAGGGCCCGGCCGAGGCCGCGGCGCTGCGCTCGCTGTTCACCGAACTCGAGATGCGCCCGTGGAGCCTGTCGGCCGGCGTGGCGCTCGATCGCCTGACCAAGCTCAGCGCCGGGCGTGCGCAAAGCTCGGCGCTGCCGCTGGCGGTCGAAGGCAACCCGATGGTGCTGGTGCCCCAGCGCCGCGACCTGTGGCCGCAGTTGCTGGCCCAGCACATTCCGGTGCTGGAGTCGCAAGGCTGGACGATCGAGATCGCCGACGACTTCCCGTATGAGATGCACAGCCCGGACGAGTGGTCCGTCAACGTCGACGAAGACACCGCCGACCACAACTGGTTCAGCGTCGGCCTGAAGGTCACGGTCGACGGCGAGCCGGTCGACTTGGTGCCACTGTTGGTGAGCCTGGTGCAAAACGGCTGGCTGCGCCTGGACGCGATGACCAGCGACAGCGGCGATGTGCTGCTGCCCTGGACCTCCGAAGCGGGCCCGTCGCCCACGGCGCCGATGCGCCAGCGGCTGCTGCGCCTGCCGGTCAAGCGCGTCGCGCCGCTGATGGACTGGCTGCGCAATGTGTTCAAGGTCGGCGACAAAGGCGGGCTGCTGCGCATCTCGCGTTTCGACGTCAACACGCTGGAGGCGCTGTCGGCCACCGGCACCACGATCTCGGCGCCACCGAGCTTCAACATCCTGGTTGAACAGGTGCGCCAGCTCGGCAGCGGCCAGGGCCTGCCGGCGGTCACGCCGTCGCCGCAGGTGCAGGCCACGCTGCGCCACTATCAGCTCGATGGTTTGTCATGGATGGATTTCCTGCGCCGCGCTCACCTGGGTGGCGTGCTGGCCGATGACATGGGCCTGGGCAAGACGCTGCAGGCGCTGACCTTGCTGCAGGGCGAGCTCGACGCGGGCCGCATGGACAAGCCGAGCCTGATCGTCGTGCCGACCAGCCTGATCGGCAACTGGCATGCCGAAGCGCGCAAGTTCACGCCCGGCCTGAAGGTCGTGGTGCTGCATGGCGCGCAGCGTACACAGCACTTCAAGCAGATCGCCGGCGCCCATCTGGTGATCACGAGCTACCCGCTGGCCGTGCGCGACGTCAACACGCTGGCCGCTCAGGAATGGCATTACCTGATGCTTGATGAGGCCCAGCGCATCAAGAACAGCCGCAGCCAGGCGGCCGTCTCGATGAAAGGCCTGCGCGCGCAGCATCGCTTGTGCTTGAGCGGCACGCCGCTCGAAAACCACCTCGGCGAGCTGTGGAGCCTGATGGACTTCACCTGCCCCGGCCTGCTCGGCAGCGAGCCGCAGTTCCGCGAGCACTACCGCACGCCGATCGAGCGCCGGCAAGACACCTTGCGCGCCGAGCATCTGGCGCGCCGCGTGCGCCCGTTCATCCTGCGGCGCACCAAGCTGCAGGTGGCGCGCGAGCTGCCGGAGAAGACCGAGACGCACCTGCGCGTTCAGCTCAGCGGCACGCAGCGCGACCTGTACGAAACCGTGCGCGCAACGATGGACAAGAAGCTGCGCGATGCGATCGAGAAGCAGGGCCTGGCGCGCAGCCAGATCATGGTGCTCGATGCCTTGCTGAAGCTGCGCCAGGTCTGCTGCGACCCGCGCCTGCTGAAGGTCAAAGACGGCGAAGCGGCACCGGGCAAGACGGCCCCTTCGGCCAAGATGGAGCTGCTGCTCGACCTGCTGCCCACGCTGGTGGAAGATGGCCGGCGCATCCTGCTGTTCTCGCAGTTCACCGAAATGCTGTCGCTGATCGAGCAGGAGGTGACGAAGCTGAAGCTGCCTTACCTCAAGCTCACCGGCGACACCAAAGACCGCTCGGAACTGGTCGATACCTTCCAGAACGGCGACATGCCGCTGTTCCTGATCAGCCTGAAGGCTGGCGGCGTGGGCCTGAACCTGACGGCGGCCGACACCGTGATCCTCTATGACCCGTGGTGGAACCCGGCTGTCGAACAGCAGGCGATCGACCGCGCTTACCGCATCGGGCAAGACAAGCCGGTGTTCGTCTACAAGCTGCTGGCCGATGGCACGGTGGAAGACAAGATGCTGGAGCTGCAGGCGCGCAAGGCCGGTTTGGCCGATGCGCTGCTCTCCGGCGTGGCGAGCGACGCCACCTTGAGTGCCCAGGACTTCGAAGAGCTGT
>CAHJWV010000015.1 GCA_903643055.1 Burkholderiales bacterium
TCCACATGATCTCAAGGAAGGACGGCCCATGGCCAAGCCAAATTATTCGTTCGAGAAGCGCCAGCGGGAACTGGCCAAGAAGAAAAAGAAGGAAGAGAAAGTGAAGGAAAAGGCAGGCCGCAAGGTCGGTCAGCCAGATGACGATGGCGCGCAGGAGCCGAACGACGCGCCTGCCACCGATGCCGCCGGCAGAGCCGGGCAGCAGCCCGCCAACTGATCCTTGTTGAAGAGTGGCAGCGCCTGCGCTGCCGTCTTCTCGGTGAGCCTGCCGATCCATCGACCGGCCGTGCCCGATTCTCCATTCTCGATTCTCATTGGCCACGCTTGGAGCCCGCACGAAACGGCGGCAACGCTGCGTCGATGGCTGCATCGCGAACGTTTTCAGAAATTCACCACTCACCGCCAAGCCTGGCGAGGCTGTCGGCATGAACAGCCAACCGAGGTCGCTTGCTGCCGAGGTCAATTCTAAATTGACCCGCCGCGTTGATGGTAGGTTATGTTTTGGATGGTTATCGGCGGAAAGCCTGGACCAGAAGCCGATCTGTCAGTGAGGTCAGGCAGAATCGAGGAAGGTCATCAAGCCGTCGCTTCGCGACCGCACCCCTCTTTCCATGTCAGAAAAGCGCGCAGCGCATGAGTCGCTGCGCGCTTCCAGATTCACAAGACTTCGGAGGCAAAGTCTGCGAGCCGTGACCGCTCGCCGCGCGCAAGCGTCACGTGGCCCGAATGCGGCCAACCTTTGAAGCGATCGACGGCATAGGTGAGGCCGGAGCTGCCTTCGGTCAGATAAGGCGTGTCGATCTGCGCGAGGTTGCCCAGGCAGACGATCTTCGTGCCGGGGCCGGCGCGGGTGATCAAGGTCTTCATCTGTTTCGGCGTCAGGTTTTGAGCCTCATCGATGATCACGAACTTGTTCAGGAAGGTGCGCCCGCGCATGAAGTTCAGGCTCTTGATCTTGATCTTGCTGCGCACCAGATCATTGGTGGCCGCACGGCCCCATTCGCCCGCGGCGCCATCGGTCTTGGACAGCACTTCCAGGTTGTCGTCGAGTGCGCCCATCCACGGACCCATCTTTTCCTCTTCGGTACCGGGCAGAAAGCCGATGTCTTCACCAACCGGCACGGTGACGCGCGTGACGATGATCTCGGTGTAGCGGCGTTCGTCCATCACCTGGCTCAGCCCGGCGGCCAAGGTCATCAGGGTCTTGCCGGTGCCGGCCGTGCCGGTCAGGGTGATGAAGTCGCACTCCGGGTCCATCAGCAGGTTCAGGCCGAAGTTCTGTTCGCGGTTGCGGGCGGTCACGCCCCACACGGCGTTCTTCTGATGGGTGTATTCGCGCATCGTGCGCAGCACCGCCGTCTTGCCGGTGATTTCGGTGACCTTGGCGTAAAGCGGCGCTGCGCCTGGCGCTTCGAGGTAGACGAACTGGTTGATCAGCAGCGAAGGCACCAGCGGCCCGCTGATGCGGTAATAGGTCAGGCCGCCCTGGTTCCAGCTCTCCATGGTCTTGCCATGCAGCTCCCAGAAATCGGCTGGCAGCGCCTGCACGCCGGTGTAGAGCAGGTCGCCGTCGTCGAGCGTCTTGTCGTTGAAATAGTCTTCGGCAGCCAGCCCGAGCGCGCGCGCCTTGATGCGCATGTTGATGTCTTTCGACACCAGCACCACTTCGCGGCTGGGCTGCTGCTCGCGAAGCGCCTGCACGACGCCCAGAATCTGGTTATCGGCCTTGCCCTGGGGCAGGCCGGCCGGCAGCTTCACGTCGACCAGCCTGGTCTGGAAGTAGAGTTTGCCGCCGGCATCACGATGGCCGGTGTGGTTCAGTGGCAGGCCATCGGCCATGTCGGCGGCGGCCTTATCGGACAGGCTGGCGGCCAGCGCGTCGAGATCACGGCTGACCTGGCGGGCATTGCGGGCGACTTCCGACATGCCCTTCTTGTGATCGTCCAGCTCTTCGAGCGTGATCATCGGCAGGTAGACGTCATGCTCTTCGAAGCGGAACAAGCTCATCGGGTCGTGCATCAACACATTGGTGTCGAGCACGAAGAGCTTGGCCGGGCCGGTGTGGCGGGGCTTGCGCCGTTTGGGTTGAGCGACCGGCGCGCGGGCTACCACGGGCGCGGCGGGCGGCGAAATCACTTTGGCCACGATGACCGGAGCGGCTTCGCCCACCGGTTCATGCAACTCCATCAGCCGGGGCGCGGGCTCGGCGGCGGCGTGTTTCTGAGTTCGTTTGCCCGGCTTGGGCGCGGCCTGGGATTCGAAGTCGGCGGGGGTGAGGAGGGCGGCTCGTTTGGCAGGCGGCTTGGGTAGTGGCATGGGCTGTTCAGGTGGGCTGAGAAACAAAAAAGCCGCACAGTTGCCTGGGCGGCTCGAAGCTGAAGGTGCACGATTCACAACTCAAATTCATGACCCATTATGCACATCTGTGTTGATGCCTCAACCATGTGTTGAAGCCCGAGCCGACCGTCGGTGGTACCACGAAAAAGCCGGCGCGAGGCCGGCTTGGGATGTCTCTCAGTCGGCTCGCAGGCCGAGGTTCACTCGCCTTTCAGGCCTTTGACTGCCTCCAGGACGTCATCGACGTGGCCTGCGACTTTGATGCCACGCCATTCTTCGGCGAGCACGCCGTTGGCGTCGATCAGGAAGGTGCTGCGCTCAATGCCTTTGACCTTCTTGCCGTACATGATCTTGTTCTTGACCACGCCGAACATGTGACACAGTTTCTCTTCGGTGTCAGCGATGAGTTCGTAAGGCAATTCAAGGTTCTGCTTGAACTTGTCATGCGAGCTCATGTTGTCGCGGGAAACGCCAAAGACCACGGCGCCAGCTTTGACGAAGTCTTTATGACGATCACGGAACTGCATCGCCTCGGTGGTGCAACCGGGCGTGTTGTCCTTCGGATAGAAATACAAGACGACGATTTGGCCCGCGAAGGCCTGTGGCGTGAACTTCACGCCACCGGTTG
>CAHJWV010000016.1 GCA_903643055.1 Burkholderiales bacterium
TTGGATGGGCGTCGTTTCTACGGGAATCTCCTGAGGCTTGCGGCGCCCACCTGGTGCTGAAAAGAGACGGCGTGGTGGCCGACGATCAGGCAAGTTGCTCGCATTTGAGATCGGTCTGATTGGCGATGGGCGTCGCGCCACTGGGGAGCACGGCATTTTTCCGATCGATGCGAAAGCGGGCGCGCTTACATGCCTCTAGACGGTCTTCTGCTCGATCAAGTAGTTGGCTTCGTCGTATTGACCCAGCACGTCGACCAGATACGGCAGCACCGCCAGCAGTTCGTCGTGCAACGTGTACGGCGGGTTCAGGATGAACATGCCGCTGCCGGCGAGGCCGAAGCCTTGCGAGTCAGGCACTTGCACCGTCAACCGCACATGCAGCCAGCCCTTGGGCGCCAAGCTTTCGAGCCGGCGCGGCAGTTGCGCGGCCTCCAGCTTTTGCACTTGTGGGTACCAGACCATGTAGACGCCTTCGACAAAGCGCAGCAGCGCTTCACGCAGGGAGGCAATGACCCGCCCGTAATCGCCGTGGCCTTCGTAGCTCGGGTCCATCAGCACCACGCCGCGCCGGCTGGAAGGCGGCACCTGGCCCTTCAGGCCGTCGAAACCATCGCTGTTGTAAACCTCGGCCCCACGGATGCCGCCGCCCAGATAGGAATCCAGAATGCGGTGATCGGTGTTGTGCAGCTCGAACATGCGCAGCTGGTCTTGCGGTCGCAGCAGCATTTGCGCAATGGCCGGCGAGCCAGGGTATTGGCGCAGCTTGCCGTCTGTGTTGAACTGCTTGACCAGGCTCAGGTAGTCAGCCACCGGCTCGGGCAAGTCGTCGCGCCCCCACAGCCGCGCGATGCCTTGCTCGTATTCGCCCTTTTTCTGCGCGTACTGGCCTTCGAGCGAATAGCCGCCCGCGCCGGCGTGGGTGTCGACCACGCGGTACGGCTTGTCTTTCTGGTTCATGTAGCGCAGCACCATCGCGAGCACGGTGTGCTTGAGCACGTCGGCGTGGTTGCCCGCATGGAAGGCGTGGCGATAAGCAAGCATGGAGGCAGTCCCGGGTTCGATTCAGCGCCGTATTGTCTTCTTCAATCCACCTCGGCCGCGCCGGCCCGTCGGCAACGGCTTGTCTGACGGCCGATGCAGCCGTCGGCAATTTTTCAAAATTAGTTTGAAAGTGATAGCCGTGCTTGGCAATTATCAAAACTCAGTGCAGTCCTTAAATTCACGGACCTCATTCTTCGGAGGCATTCATGAAAGCCATCGCCTTCCAGAACGCCTTGCCCATCAGCGACGCCAACGCACTGCTCGATCTGACCTTGCCCGATCCGGTGCCCGGCGAGCGCGATCTGCTGGTTCGCGTCCATGCGGTGTCGGTCAATCCGGTGGACACCAAGGTGCGTGGCAAATCGCAGCCGGCCGAAGGCCAGTCGCGCATCCTGGGCTGAGACGCTACCGGCGTGGTGGAGGCGGTCGGCCAGGGCGTGACCTTGTTCAAGCCGGGCGGTCGTGTCTGGTACGCCGGTGACATCACCCGGCCGGGCAGCAATGCCGAACTGCAGGCCGTCGATGTGCGCATCGTCGGCCGCATGCCGGCCACGCTCGGCTTCGGCGAAGCTGCTGCATTGCCGCTGACCGCCATCACCGCCTGGGAGCTGTTGTTCGACCGATTCGGCGTGACGCCCGAAACGCAAGGCAGCCTGCTGATCATCGGCGCGGCCGGTGGCGTCGGCTCGATCCTGACCCAGCTGGCACGTCAACTGACCAGGCTGACCGTCATCGGCACGGCGTCGCGCCCCGAGACCCAGGCGTGGGTCAAGGAACTGGGAGCACATCACGTGATTGACCACAGCCAGCCGCTCAGCGCCGGGCTGAAGCAGATCGGCATCGACGCCGTCACCCATGTGGCCGGCCTGACGCACACCGACAAGCACTATGCGGAGATCGTCGAGTCGCTCGCCCCGCAAGGCCACCTGGGCCTGATCGATGACCCTGCCGTACCGCTGGATCTGAGGGCACTGAAGAGCAAGAGCCTGTCGCTGCATTGGGAGCTGATGTTCACCCGCTCGCCGTTCAAGGCGGCCGACATGCAAGCTCAGCATGCGCTGCTGAACCGGGTGGCCGAGTTGGTCGACGCAGGCCGCATCCACACGACCTTCGGCGAGCACTTCGGCAGCATCAACGTCACAAACCTGAAGCGCGCCCATGCGTTCATCGAGACAGGTAAGGCACGCGGCAAGATTGTGTTGGAAGGCTTTTGATTGGATGGCGTGCGGATTTTCCTGTAATCGCCAAAATCCATTCTTTTCCGGAGCGCTTTGATGACATCCCTGTTCGACCCTATTCAGATCGGCGATATCGCCTTGGCCAACCGCATCGTGATGGCGCCGCTGACGCGCAACCGCGCTGCCGCACATCAGGTGCCCTCCGAACTGGCGGCCACCTATTACGCGCAACGCGCCGCCGCCGGGCTGATCGTCACCGAGGCCAGCCAGATCAGCCCGCAAGGTCAGGGCTACCTCGACACGCCGGGCATTCATTCGCCTGAGCAGATCGCAGCCTGGAAGAAGGTGACCGACGCTGTTCATGCGCGGGGCGGCAAGATCGTGATCCAGCTCTGGCACGTCGGCCGCATCTCGCATGTGTCGCTGCAAAAAGACGGCATTGCACCGGTGTCGTCGACCGCGCGCCGTGCCGACAGCAAAACCTTCATCCAGGGCGGCTTTGCCGATGTCTCCGAGCCGCGCGCGCTGCGGCTCGGTGAAATCCCCGGCATCGTCAATGACTACCGCCATGCCGCACGCAGCGCGATTCAAGCCGGTTTCGATGGCGTCGAAGTGCATGGCGCCAACGGCTACTTGATCGATCAGTTCCTGCGCGACAGCATCAACGACCGCCAGGATGCCTACGGTGGCTCGATCGAGAACCGCACACGGCTGCTGATCGAGGTGATCGAGGCCGTGACCGCCGAGATCGGCAGCGGCCGAACCGGCTTGCGCCTGAGCCCGGTTACGCCCAGCAACGACGCCGGCCAGGACAGCGATGCGCAAGCGCTGTTCAGCCATGTTGTGGACCGGCTCGCGCCGTTCAAGCTGGCGTTCCTGCATGTGGTCGAGGGGCAGACCGGCGGCTCACGCGAGATTGCGCCGTTCGACTATGCGGCACTGCACGCGCGTTTCAAGGCCGGCCATCCGGGCGGCGCCTGGATCGTCAATAACGGCTACAGCCGGCAGATGGCGATCGACGCCGTGACATCCGGCAGCGTCGATCTCGTCGCGTTCGGCCGGCCGTTCATCGGCAACCCCGACCTCGTGCGCCGGCTGGAACTGGACGCACCGTTGAATGCGCTGGATGCATCCAAGCTTTATGGCGGCGGGGCCGAAGGCTATACCGACTACCCGACGCTGAACGCTGCCTGAGAACATCAACGCCTGCCTGAGCGCCAGACGGCCAGAGCGTTTGACCGTGTCAGCGGGTCTTGCGGGGCCGCCGCGCATGAAGCAACTCCCGGATGTTGACTTCACGCGGCCCCGGCACCAGCTCGAACGGCTGGCCGGCCTGCAAGCTGCCAGGCGTGCGCACCGCGAGATAGAAGCCGCTCCAGCCGCTGGAAGCCATCAGCGACTCGGCCTGCGCGAAGCCCATGGCGGTGCCGATCTGCGCATCGGCGCTGCGCGGCTCGCTGACAGCCAATTCGCAGTCAGGAAAGCGCAGCACATCACCGATCCAGACCTGCGTCTCCAGCAAACCGGCCAGGCTCAGGTCTTCACCCATCGAACCCGGCGGCACCACCAGGTCCCAGTGCGCCACCGCAGCCTGGGCCCGCACGGTTTGCCAGAACGCATAGTGCTCGCTCGGGTAGGCGTAGAGCGCTTTCGACGGGCCAAAGGGTTGGCCCGTCGCATCGACGCGCGGGCCATCGGCAAAGCCCTGCAGCGTCAGCGTGACCGGCTCATGCACCGGCTGCGTGGCAGTGAGCAAGGCAGTGTGGGACCGAGCCGGGTTCGATGAAGAATCAACGGGGCGGTGCAGGCTCAGCAGGCGAGGGGTCATGCGCCGATGATGCCCGCACTCTTCAAACCCGAACTCATTGCGCCCGCATGAATCAGCTCAACGTGCTGGCGCGCGCCATCCCTTGACCCCCCCTGCCACTCGTCGGCCCAGGCCGCCGGTGGCCCACTGGCTGAACAACTTGGCGGCCGGGTGGTTGACGCGGAACGAGCGCATCACATGCACTTCGGTCGCCAAGCGCGGGTCGCCATCGACCAGCAAGGCCAGTGGTTTGCGGGCACGCGCCAGCCACAGGCTGCGCTCAACAAGCGAGTAAGCATTTTCGGCCACGGCTTCGTCGACCGCGTTGGCCTTGGCATCGCTGTACCAGGGGGCGGCGGGCGCGACGCCGGCTTCGCGCCACAGCGCCTGCGCAGACAGGTAGGCACCGCTGCCGTTCACCGGGCCGATGAAGCGGCTCTGCTTTGCAGCCAGCAGCGCCAGGGCGGCGGCGATGTCCCGCCCGCCGGCTACGCCGGCCGGATCTTTGGCCTTCTTCCCGACGCCTTGCTGCGGGCCGACGAGCACGAAATCACCTTGCGCGATCAGTACCCGGTCATGCGCCAGGCCCTGCTTTTCGAGCGCCAATTCCTGCTCGGGCGCGTTCGTCATCGCGGCGTCGATCTCGCCGCGCTCCAAGGCGCTCAGCAGCGAGGCACTGGTGCCCGGTACCAGCAACACCGCCACGCCGGTGTCGCGGCCGAAGCTGCGCTGGAACTGGCCGGCCAGGCCGCAATCGACCAAGGCTTGTTCTGCGCCCATGCGCAATGGATCGGCGAGCGATTTGCGCTGCGCAGCGAAAGACAGAGGCGCCGCAAGACAAGCGGCGAGCGAAGTGATCAGGGAGCGGCGGTCGAACGTCATGGGCGGCGATCATAGAGATGTACCCTGCTTGTACCCAGGCCTTTGCGGCTGCGCGGCGACTCGATTGCGCAACGCGCCGTTACCGCCAGACTGAGCGAAACCTGAGGCGCAGTGCCATGGGGGGTCGGCATTCACGGGAAAAGGCGCCCTGCCGTCATGCGACCCATGCGAGGAGTGATGCCTGGGCTATGCTTGCCCCGCCCTCTGGCCTTTGAGCGCCCCAACCATGTCAGACCGCATGTCAGACCGCCCCACGCCGATCGCCGAATTCATCGCGCTGGACGATGAAGCGCTGCAGCGCGAAGTGCTCGGCGCCTACCGTCCGGCGGTCCTTCGCGGCCTGGTCAAGCACTGGCCTGCGGTGCAGCACGGCCGCAAGTCACCGCAAGCCATCGCGGCTTACCTCAGCGCGCAAGACAGCGGCCGCCCGGTCAACGCGGTGATGACGCGACCGGAAGAGAACGGTCGCATTTTTTACAACGCGGCGATGGACGGCTTCAACTTCGTGCGCAACCAGGTGCCGCTGTCGAAGGTGATCGAGCAGGTGCTGCGCTACGGCAGCTTCGACAAGGCGCCAGCCGTGGCCGCACAAAGCGCGGTGATTGCCGAATGTCTGCCGGCCTTCGTGGCCGACAACCCGCTGCCATTGTTCGATCAGGTGGCGCCGCCGCGCATCTGGCTCGGCAGCGCGATCACGACGCCGGCGCACTTCGATGAGTCGAACAACATCGCCTGCGTGGTGGCCGGCCAGCGGCGCTTCACACTGTTTCCGCCCGAGCAGATCGGCAACCTCTACATCGGCCCGCTGGACCACGCGCCGACCGGCACACCGATCAGCATGGTGTCGTTCGCTCAACCCGATTTCAAGCGCTTCCCGAAATTCCGCGAGGCGCTGGCGCATGCCTTCGTCGCTGACCTGGAGCCGGGCGATGCGATCTTCATTCCGGCGCTGTGGTGGCACCACGTCGAGTCGTTGCAGCGCTTCAATGTGCTGGTCAACTATTGGTGGAAAGGCGTGCTGCAGCCCGGGCGCACGCCGCCGCCGTCGGCCTTCGGTTGCCTGATGCACACGCTCGTGAGCCTGAAGCAGCTGTCGCCCGACGAGCGCCGCGCCTGGGGCGCGATCTTCGATCACTATGTGTTCAACCCCGAGGCCGACAGCACCGGCCACATTCCGCCCGAGCGGCGTGGCATTCTGGGTGAGTTGACGCCACAGCAGGTGGCGCAGGTGCGCGCCGCCCTGCTGGCGCAGGTGCGCTGAGCCTGTCAGGAACAAAGGGCGGCCGGCCCGCAGCCGCTTCGCCACCGAATGCGTCAGGCCGGGACGGCCAAGGGGCTGTGCTCGAAATAGCTGACACAGAAATCTTTGAAGGTGCGAACCAGCGGCGACAGGTAGCGGTTGCTGGGGTAAGCCGCAGCCACCTTGAC
>CAHJWV010000017.1 GCA_903643055.1 Burkholderiales bacterium
CCGCCACTTCCGCCGCCCTTGGGGCGCTCGATGCGGTCTCCACGCACGTATTCCTGATTGCCCGGGTGAACCATCTCCCGCTTACCGCCTTGGCCATGCCCGAAAACCGGCTCGGCGATATCGCGTTTGGGGATGTGGATGTCTTCGCCCTGCGCCATGTCGCGAATGCCGCGCCCATCGACAGCCCGTTTCACCGCCTCGCGAATCTGATCTTTATGGCGCCGCAAAAAGCGCTCACGGTTGCCGATGGATTTGTTCTTGCCCGCCAGGCGTCGATCAATGATCTGCTGCAGCATGCCGGCCTTCCTATGTTTGCCCAGCGATGAAAGGCACGCGGCACCTCCCGGGCGCATGAGCACCAGGAGGCCCGGCCGGTTGGGTCACCGGCCGGGCAGCAAAGCTTCGCGGCCCAGCGGCTGTCATCACGAACTCTTGCGGACGCGCAGATACCACTCGCACAGCAAGCGCACCTGCTTGGGCGTGTAGCCCTTCGCGACCATGCGGGTCACAAAGTCTTCATGCTTCTTCGCCTCATCAGCGCTGGCCTTGGCATTGAAGCTGATCACCGGCAGCAACTCTTCCGTATTCGAAAACATCTTCTTCTCGATCACGGTACGCAGCTTTTCGTAGCTGGTCCATGCCGGGTTGTTGCCCGCGTTGTTGGCGCGAGCCCGCAGCACGAAGTTGACGATCTCGTTGCGGAAGTCCTTCGGGTTGCTGATGCCTGCAGGCTTTTCGATCTTCTCCAGCTCGGCATTCAGGGAGCCGCGGTCAAAGACTTCACCAGTGTCGGTGTCGCGGTATTCGTGGTCCTGAATCCAGTAGTCGGCATAGGTCACGTAGCGATCGAAGATGTTCTGGCCGTACTCACTGTAGCTTTCGAGGTAGGCGGTCTGAATCTCTTTGCCGATGAACTCTGCATATTTGACGGCCAAGTGCTCCTTGATGAATGCCAGGTACTTCTGTTCGATCTCTGCCGGGAACTGTTCGCGCTCGATCTGCTGTTCAAGCACGTACATCAAGTGAACCGGGTTGGCTGCAACCTCGGTGCTGTCGAAGTTGAAGACCTTGGACAAAATCTTGAATGCGAAGCGCGTAGACACGCCGCTCATGCCTTCATCGACCCCCGCATAGTCGCGGTATTCCTGGAAGCTCTTTGCGCGCGGGTCGGTGTCTTTGAGGTTCTCACCGTCGTACACCAGCATCTTGGAATAGAGGCTCGAATTCTCTGGTTCCTTCAATCGCGTGAGCGACGCGAACTGGCTCATCATCTTCAACGTACCCGGTGCGCAGGTGGCCTGCGCCAGCGACGAACTGCGCAACAGCTTCTCGTAGATCTTGACCTCTTCAGAGACTCGCAAGCAGTACGGCACCTTGACGATATAGATGCGATCGAGGAAAGCCTCGTTGTTCTTATTGTTGCGGAAGGTCTTCCATTCGCTTTCGTTGCTGTGAGCCAGCACGACGCCATCGAATGGAATCGCTCCGAAGCCTTCCGTGCCTTTGTAGTTGCCCTCCTGCGTCGCGGTCAGCAGCGGATGCAGCACCTTGATAGGCGCTTTGAACATTTCAACGAACTCCAGCAGGCCCTGGTTCGACAGGCACAAGCCGCCTGAATAGCTATAGGCATCGGGATCATCCTGCGCATAGGTTTCAAGCTTGCGGATATCGACCTTGCCGACCAAAGAACTGATGTCCTGGTTGTTCTCGTCACCCGGCTCGGTCTTGGCGATACCGACCTGCTTCAACACCGATGGGTAGCGTTTGACGACCTTGAACTTACGGATATCACCACCGTATTCATCGAGCCGTTTGACGGCCCAGGGCGACAAGATGCGTTGGAGATAACGCCGTGGAATACCGTATTCCTTTTCGAGAATCGGCCCGTCCTCAATGGCATCAAACAATCCCAGCGGCGACTCGTTTACCGGTGAGCCCTTAATGGCATAGAAAGGGACTTCCTGCATCAATGATTTCAGACGTTCTGCAATCGAAGATTTGCCCCCACCGACGGGGCCCAACAGATAGAGGATCTGCTTCTTTTCCTCCAACCCTTGTGCAGCATGTCTGAAATAAGACACCACTTGCTCAATGGCATCTTCCATGCCGTAGAACTCGGCGAAGGCCGGATAGATCTTGATGACCTTGTTCGCGAACAGACGCGACAGGCGCTGGTCATTGCGCGTGTCGATGGTCTGCGGCTCACCAATGGCGCGGAGCATTCGCTCGGCAGCAGTGGAATACGCAATCGGGTTGCGTTTGCACTCGGCGAGGTACTCCTCCAGGGAAAGTTCCTCTTCACGCGTACGCTCAAAGCGAGCGGCAAAATGGCTGATCACGTCCATGCTGACCTCCTAGATATCAGGATGACGATGACAAGGGGCCACCTCGTTCACCGTCTGGGGAAGTTCTGATGAAGCCCTCTACAGGACTCCATCAGAGCTTTCCTTGGTGTCAGCTACTCACGCCTAAGCCTCGTTCATTGTGAGATCAATCATCCGTTGATTAGAAGAGGAATATCACCGCTGTTCATAGTTTGCATGGGTACTTGCACTCAGCAAGTAGTGTGCCCCTGCGGGCCCATCGTTAAACAAAGCGCTCCTTCAATGAGCCTGCCTCGAAAGGCAAAGTTCCTCATGGAATGTGCTGTCAACCAAGGTCTCATCAGACAGCTTTGCTTATCTATCCGAGGCCTCTGCATGGAAACCATACGCGAACTCATGCGTTCGACAAACCCAGTTTTTCCAGCAGGCCATTGAGCTCATCGAGCGAGCCGAATTGAATCGCCACTTCACCTTGTTCACCGCGCTTGGTTCGCTTCTTCATGCGGATGTCGACCTGAGCCGTCAGCACATCTGACAACTCTTCTTCAATACGCGCAATATCGCGCGGTTTCTCTTTCGCTATGCGCAGCAGGGGCTTTTGCCGTGACGAGGTGGCCTTCGCCACCAACCGCTCGGCTTCGCGAACACTGAGTTTTTTGCCGACGATTTCGGTGGCGCTGAGGATTTGCTGTGCGCCCTCCAAAGGCAGCAAGGCCCGCGCATGGCCCATGTCGATGTCACCGGCCATCAACATTTGTTGTACTGGTTCAGCGAGATTGAGCAAGCGAAGCAGGTTGCTTGCTGCACTGCGGGAGCGGCCTACCGCTTGTGCGGCCTGTTCGTGTGTCAGGCTGAATTCATTGACGAGCCGGGCGATGCCTTGCGCCTCCTCCAAGGGGTTGAGATCTTCACGCTGAATGTTCTCGATGAGCGCCATCGCTGCGGCGGCTTCATCGGGCACTTCCTTGACCAACACCGGGACTTCATCGAGACCGGCCAGCTTGGCCGCGCGTGTTCGGCGTTCGCCGGCAATGATCTCGTATTGGTTCAAACCCACAGGTCGCACCAGCACTGGCTGCATGATCCCTTGGGCTTTGATGCTTTCGGCCAGCTCATAGAGCGAGCCTTCGTCCATGCGCGTACGTGGCTGGTACTTGCCAGGTTGAAGCTGCGAGAGCTTCAGCGTACGAGGCAAGCCGTCAGATGCAGAAGAAGGGTTGTCGCTGACTTTGGGGCCGAGCAGCGCTTCGAGGCCCAGGCCGAGGCCTTTGGGTTTCTTGGTGACCATTCGCGCATTCTGGCCGATCGTGCGTTGCTTAACGCGCCGCGGCCATTAGCGCCTTCAGCATCTCCCGTCCTTGGGGCCAATCGCCCAGGCCCGAGTCTCCGTTGATGTGCCCACGCGCGCCAATAGAGACAAAGTCGCTGCCCCAAGCCTCTGCCATGTCTGACGCCCGCTCGGGCGTGCAATACGGATCATTGGTGCTGGCAATCGCCGTGCTGCGAAACGGCAGACGCGTGCGCAGGATCGGGCGCCAAGTGGGCAGGTGAATCGGCGAGGCGTCGCTTTCGATGTCGGGTGGCGCCACCAGCAGGGCCGCACACACCCGCTCGGTGTGGCGCGAATGCGAAGCCCAGGCCGTCACCAGATGGCAACCCAGGCTGTGTGCAACCAGCACCGCCGGCGCATCAGTTGACAGCAGTTCTTCTTCCAAACGAGCCATCCAGTCGCCTCGTTTGGGCCATTGCCAATCATCTTGTTCAACACGGTGATCGGCATACAGGCGCTCCCATGCGGTCTGCCAATGGGCTTCACCCGAGTTCTGCCAGCCGGGAAGCAGCAGCACGCGCGGTGCAGCGATCGAGGAAACAGCGGCGTTTGTCATGAGCGTGGCTTATCCTTCGCGTTCTTCGAATTGGGCATTGCAGCAAAGAGGTGAAGCAGATGAAACATCGGGTGTTCGTGGACGGACAAGAAGGCACGACCGGACTTCGCATCAACGAGTATCTGGCGAACCGCACGGACATCGAAGTGTTGCGCATTGATGCTGAGCGTCGCAAAGACGCCGCAGAGCGTGCACGCCTGCTGAACGCCGCCGACGTCGCGTTTTTGTGCCTGCCCGATGGAGCGGCCCGTGAGGCGGTTGCGTTGGTGACCAACCCGAAGACTTGCGTCATCGACGCCAGCACGGCCCATCGCATTCAGGAAGGTTGGGCGTTTGGCTTGCCCGAATTGGCGGCGGATCAACGCGACAAGATTCGCCAAAGCAAGCGCATTGCGAACCCGGGTTGCCATGCCAGCGCATTCATCTTGTTGATGCGTCCCCTGGTAGATGCAGGCTGGGTGCCTAAAGCGCTGCCGATCAGCGCCACGTCAATCACCGGTTATTCCGGCGGCGGGAAGAAGATGATCGAGCAGTACCAAGCTGGTGGTGATGCGCGCCTGGAGTCACCACGCCCTTACGGCCTGACGCTTTCGCACAAACACATTCCCGAAATGATGGTCCATTCCGGGCTTCAGACGAAGCCGGTGTTCTTGCCGATCGTTGGCAACTTCCTGAAGGGGCTGGCCGTGAGCGTGCCTCTGCATTTCTCTCAGTTGAAGGCGGGGGTTTCTGCCGAGCATCTGCACGATGCACTGGCGCAACGCTATGAAGGGGAACGCTTCATTCGCGTAATGCCGCTGGGCGATTCAGCCACGTTGGAAGAAGGCTTCTTCGACGTCCAAGCCAGCAACGACACCAACCGTGTGGATCTCTTCGTGTTTGCCACCGAAGGGCAGGCCGTGTTGATTGCGCGGCTCGACAACCTGGGCAAGGGGGCCAGCGGTGCGGCAGTGCAGTCGATGAATGTGCACCTGGGCGTCGACGAAAGCATCGGCCTCTGACGCCGATGCGGCGATCTCAGGCCGCAGAGGGATCGCGGGTTCGATAGTGGTAGGCGTAGCCGTCGGCAAAGCCCAGGCGGTGATAGACGGCACGCGCCGCGTGGTTATCGCCCTCGACCTGCAGATAGGCCTGCCGGGCGCCGCGCGAAGCGGCCTCGGCCAGCAGATGTTCACACAAGCGGCGCGCATGCCCCTGGCCCCGCGCTGACAGCGCAGTGAACACGTCGTAGAGGCCCACAACGTCGGCTTCCAGCGCGAATTGGCCGCAGGCCTTCACATCACCCCCGACACGCAGTTCGAACGCGCTGAAGGGCACCGGTGCGTTCGCCAACCGCTCGGCATGCGCTTGGCGTTGCGATAAGGGCGAGCCTCGAAGTGCACCGATGCGTTGGGCGAAGGCTTCCAGGCCGATGGCGTGGATCGACACGCTATCGGGAAGTGGTGAGGCCGTTGTGACGCCAAGCCCGGCCAGCAGCATCACCCGCGTGTCGTCCATTCGATGCAGCCCCATGGCCGCCAATGTGTCGTCCAGGCCCGAAGGCTGAGTGAATGGCGTAACGCGCACGATCATCGGCAGCTTGGCTTGCGCATAAACCTGTTCACAGCGCGCCAGCCGTTCTTCGATCGGCAACCAGCCATCGGCAACCGCATTGATGCAGCGTGCGCGCTTGGCCTTGCCTGCTGAAAAGCGCACCAGCCAGCCATCGAGCCAGCGCTGCTGGGGTGGGGCGCTGGCATTCAAACCCGCGTCTTCAACGCGCGAAAGCAGCGCTGTTGTGAAGCGTCCTGAAGCGGCGCCTTGCGTGCGAATCATGGCTTGGACCGAACCCGTTGCACCATCTCCTCGGCGAACTCGATGAAGGCTTGCGCGCCTTTGGAAGAAGGGTCGAACACAACCCCTGGCAAGCCGTAGCTCGGCGCCTCGGCCAACCGCACGTTGCGCGGGATCACACTGCTGAACACCTTGTCGCCAAAGTGCGCCTTCAGCTGTTCACTGACCTGCTGCTGCAGCGTGATGCGAGGATCGAACATAACGCGCAGCAAACCGATGATCTGTAGATCGGCGTTCATGTTTGCGTGGACCTGCTTGATGGTGTTGACCAGATCAGACAAGCCTTCAAGAGCGAAGTACTCGCACTGCATCGGCACCACCACGCCATGGGCGCAGCACAGGCCATTCAGCGTCAGCATGCTCAGGCTGGGCGGGCAATCGATCAGCACGAAATCGTATTCGCCAGCCACCGCTTCGATCGCTCGCTTGAGCCGTTTGTCTCTGCGTTCCAATTCGACCAGCTCGACCTCCGCACCGGCGAGTTCGCGATTGGCACCGAGCACGTCATAGCCGACCTTCTCGCTGCGTTGCCGCGCCTCCGCGATCGTGGCCGACTCCAGCAGCACGTCATAGACGGTGAGCTTCAGACTTCGCTTATCGACACCAGAGCCCATCGTGGCATTGCCTTGTGGATCGAGATCGATCACAAGCACACGCTGCCCGATCTTCGCCAAGCCCGCAGCGAGATTGACGGTCGTCGTGGTCTTGCCGACGCCTCCTTTTTGATTGGCGATGCAAAAGATGCGGGTCATGAAAATCTCTTTAGGCAAGGGAGGTCGGCGGCGGGAATGCATGTCACTGACATGCAAGACGATGCGACGGCCCTCCATCGCGGTAAATCACTTGGGCGAAGACCGCCCTTGCAGCATAGTGATGGCTTCGACTCGACCGGGAAAACCGCTGCGGCTCAACGCGCTGATTCGTTGGCGGCTCTGGGCCGAATCCAAACCAGGCAGCGGTCTGCGTTCAAATCGGGAACCGTGAGATGTTCCACGTGAAACACCTCCAGGGTCGATGGTAAAGCCGCAATTTCTTCTGCCGGCCGTTTGCCTTTCATTGCCATCCAAACCCCTTGCTGCTTGAGCAATGGTCCCGTCAGATCGGTGAAATCAAACAGCGAAGCAAATGCACGTGAAGTAATGACATCGAAGGGTGCCGCATCGAGCTGTTCAACACGAGCGTGCTCCGAACGCAGCTGACGCAGGCCCAACTCGGCTGCTACCTGTTGAATGAAACTGGCCTTCTTGCCCACCGTATCAACGCAGGTGATTTGCCATTCGGGGAAGAGCAGCGC
>CAHJWV010000018.1 GCA_903643055.1 Burkholderiales bacterium
GATGCGGCTGGAGCGCAAGCCCTGAGCGGGCCGCACTTCAGCCATCTCGGTTCTCCGCCCGCTCAGGCCTCGCTCAGCTCCACCCAGGCAGGCGCATGGTCGCTGGCCTTCTCGCGACCACGGGTTTCGCGGTCGACATTCGCGTCTTTCAGACGCGGCGCGAGTTGCGGCGACAGCAGCAGGTGGTCGATGCGAAAGCCGGCGTTGCGCGGCCAGCGGTTGCGCATGTAATCCCAGAAGGTGTACATCGGCTCGGTCGGGTGACGGGTGCGGATTGAATCGGTCCAGCCCTGTTCCAGCAAGCGGAAATAAGCCTCACGGCTTTGCGGCTGCACCAGCGCATCTTTCTTCCATGACGTCGGCGAATAGATGTCGGCCAGGCCATCGGTCGGGATCACGTTGTAGTCGCCCGCCAGCACCGCCGGCCGGCCCTCTTTCAACAGTTCATCGGCATGGGCGATCAGCCGCTCGAACCAGGCCAGTTTGTAGTCGAACTTCGGGCCGGGCTGCGGGTTGCCGTTCGGCAGATAAAGACAGCCAATCACGATGCCGTTGACCTCGGCCTCGATATAGCGGCTGTGGGTGTCCTCGGGGTCGCCCGGCAGGCCGCGGCGGCGCTCCACCGGGTCGGCGCCACGTGCCAGGATGGCCACGCCGTTGTACGACTTCTGGCCGTGCCAGATCGCGCCATAGCCGGCTTCGCGCAAGGCCTCGTGCGGGAAGTTCGAATCGACGGTCTTGAGCTCCTGCAGACAGGCCACATCGGGGGCCGTCTCCTTCAGCCATTCGAGAAGGCGCGGCAGGCGGGCACCGATGCTGTTGACATTGAACGTGGCGATCTTCATGGCTTCCATCGTGGCTGCAAATAAGGCCTGCATTCTGACCGCCGCGTTCAAGGCCTGCGCAAGGTGGCCTTACAAAGCCGTGGAGGTCATTGTCAGCGCCGCCTCAACCTCCTCGCCATCGGAGCCGTTCTTGCCGACACCCGCCCGCGGAGCCAGCGCCACCAGGCGTTTGTGACACAGAGCCTGCCAAGCGCTGCCGCCATAAGCTGCAACGAGGTTCCTGCCCACGGGCTGCCAGGCCGCATCGTCCAGGGGCACGCCCAGCGCCAGCAGGTAATGCGCGTCAACGCCGACGAACTGGCGGCGATAAGGCAACAGCACCGAGTGAGGGCTCTGCACCAGAAACACCTCGGCCCTCGCGCGATCGGCAAACCAATGGCTCATGAAGTGATGGCATTCCCGCGAATGCCACAGCGTGCCCATGTCATCACCCGGCTGAGCGTGGCCGCTGAGCACGCGCAAGGCATGCGCCCAGTTCAGAAAGCCGGCCTCACGCGCTACCAGCGTCAAGGCATCGCGCAATCGCCAGGGGCCCTTGCGGGGCGGCACGATCAACAGCCCGCCTTTGCGCACTGCGTTCAGCCGCATCCGGGCGCGGGTCTTCAACTCGCTAACGAGCGCATTCATGCCGGCACTCCGAAGCGGCTGAACGGTTTGGCACCATCGCGAATGGCTTCGTGGCGGCCCTCGATCCAGGCCCAGCTTTCCGGATGCGTCACCCAATAGAACGGCGCGCCTTCATCGAGCTGCGCCAGCAGGCGCGCGGCGAACACGTCGGGTGGCTCGGCGCGCGCCATCGCCTGCCCCACATGGGCCGTGAAGGCATTCGGCTGCACTTTGGCGTTATGGGCCATGGCGGTCGTGCAACGCAGGTATTCGTCATAACGCTGCGTATTCATGACATCGGTTCTGACCATGCCAGGGCACAAGGCATGCACACTGACGCCACTGCCGCGGCTCTCGTAGTACAGGCCTTCCATCGCACTCAGCAAAGCGGCCTTGGTGGCGCGGTACGGGCCGGCGCCAGGGAAGCTCTGCAAGGCCGCGCTCGACAAGGTCGCCACCGCCTTGCCCGCGCCGGCCTGCAGATGCGGCCACCACAGGCGCAGGCTGCGCAAGGCGCCCAGCACGTTCACGTCGAACGCCCACTGCCAGGCCTCGTCACTGCAGCTCAGCACATCACCGGGCATGCCGCCCACACCGGCATTGGCGAACACATGGCTGACGGGGCATCCCACCAACGATTGCGCCAATTGCGCCATCGCCGAGGCATCGCGAACGTCGATCGCACAGGCATGCGCACGCGAATCAATGATGGAGATATCGCGATCGATGGCAATCACCTCGCTGCCGCGCGCCAGCAGCGCGTTGGTGAGCGCGAGGCCGATGCCCGAGCCCGCACCAGTGACGACCGCCCATGGCGGCGCAGTGGCGCGTGAGGTTGGAGATGAATCCTCAGACACCGAGGAGTTGGAAGAATGACGCGGTAAGGAACGCGATGAAAAAGGCAAGGCCGACATGGGCACTCCAGTTCGTTGAAGGCCATTCCCGCGATGGCCAACGAAAGCTGTGAGTTGTCAGCGTCAAGACGTCGCCAGGACATCTGTGAAGTGAGCGAGGGTGAGAGCCTCTTGTGCGGGTAAGCGCTCCTCAGCGCTTGAGGGCGGCAGTGTAGCCAACGTTCGCCTCGGCACCTGAAGCGTGTTGGAACATAACAACACGCCAACCACCACCTCCAGGCCGATCCGCAGGTGAACTCAGGTGCAGCCTCCCCATTTATTTATGCATTCTTATAACAAGTTAGGTTAAGTCTCTTCAGCCTATCTACCCGATGCTACGATTTGAGACGACATCAAAAACGGGAGCCAGATATGCGAGATAACGCCACCAACGACCGCCATCGGCCCACCTGGCTTTCAGCGACTTTCATTGCTTTCGCGCCACTGCTGGGCGCGGCGCTGTTGAGCGCATGCGGCGGTGGCGATGACGGTCCGCAGGCCTCGCCACCACCTGCGCCTCTGGCTCCCGTTGCCGACATCAGCCTGACGGGCAAAGTCATGAATGGCTATCTGTCAGGCGCCACCGTCTGCATCGACGAAAACGCCAACATGAACTGCGATGCGGGTGAACTCTCTGCGCAGACCAATGCCCAGGGCGACTACCGCCTCGTGATCGACCCGAACATGCAAGCTGCGCTGGACCTGGCTTCCCAACAAGCCCTCAGGCCCTTGATCGCCCAAGTGCCTGCAGAAGCGATCGATGGCGCGACAGGCCAGGCCGTCGGCAGCCGCCGTGTGCTGCTGACACGCCCGTACTCAGCGTCGGTGCAGTCTTATCTGTTCACGCCCTTGCGCACGCGCGCCGAGCAGATCATCAAGGCCGGCGTGGGCCGCACCGATGCGGAAGCGGTTGTCCGACGGGACGCTCATCTCGATGCCTTGTCCCTGGACGACGACTACATCGCAGCGGCATCCGGGCCTCACGCGGCTGAAGCCCGCGCAGCAGCAGCTCAGGCGAAGTCTTGGTTCGACGGCCAGACCCTCGAATGGGCCGATCTGTTCCAAAACCCCAAGCCCGACTACTGGGAGGCTCGAACCTATTTCGATGGCAGCTATCTGTTTTCCTCCAACGCGCTGCCCGCTGAGCCCTCCACACCCGACAGCTATACCGTCATTCAAGCGTTGCTGTACAACGGCGGATTTCGCGGCCAAGACTTCAACATCACCAAACGCTGGCAAATCTCTGCCAAAGAGGCCGATGTCTTTCATCGGGTGAATGCAAACGATGATTTGACGCCCGACTTTCTGGATGCTGAACGTGGCTGGCAGCTTGGAGAGAATGCCTCTTTTGTGAATGATCATGGCCGCGTGCTGGAGGTGCGCTACGGCATGGACGTTGCCGCCGAGCTGCGCAACGTGGTCGACCTGCGCGGGCAAGAACTGAACCGGCAATACATTCAATCGAGCGAACCCTTCCTGCCGGAGCCTGCGCCATCAGACAACACCTCACCTTCGCAGCGTTATCCATGGGGCGCCAAACTCTTTCCGAAGCTTGCCAAGGTTCAGCTGCGTGGTGGAGCGTATGCCCGTTTGCAGGCGGAACAACAGGTCGATGGAACAGCGCTGAACTCCCTCACGGAGTTCACAAGCTACTACGGCGTGGCGGCCGATGGCACACGCCACTGGCGCCAAGTCAGCAGCAGTGACAACCCGGCCGGCGCATCAGCAATCGAACTGAGTTTCGACAGCCCCACCGCCGTCAGCTTGCGCGACGGGCAATCGTTCGCCGACCTGGGCCATGCCGACGTGGGCTTTGAAACCTACGGCGGGCAACAGTTGCTGGTGGTGAGCATCCCGGACGGTGTCAACGTCGATGACGCTCAGGCATCACGCCGCAAGCTCTACTTCGCCGCACACGATGGCGTGCGGGAATTGGTCTTCGTCGAGATCGGTCAAGTCACGACGGCAGAAAACATGCGGTACCTGAACCGGCTTGCCGCGGATTCGATCGCGCAACTGCTCCATCTGCCAGCACTGCCGTTGCGGTATTGAGCCTGCTGCGGGCTGATGGCAGCCCGCAGCGCTTTCAACAGGCATCGCGCCGGTGACAAGGCCTTCCCCGCGTTCATGCTAGAAAGCCGCCTGGCCCGACAGGGCACCAGGAGACCAGAATGGATTTGAGTTTCACCCCCGAAGAACAGGCCTTTCGCGCCGAGGTGCGTGAATGGGTCGCAGCGAACTTGCCACGCTCGTTGGCCGATAAGGTTCACGCCGCCAAGCGCCTGACGCGTGACGACTTCCAGAGCTGGGCCAAGATCCTCGGCAAGAAGGGCTGGCTGGGTTGGGGCTGGCCCAAAGAGTTCGGCGGGCCGGGCTGGAATGCCGTGCAGCGCCATCTGTTCGAAGAAGAATGCGTGACGGCCGGTGCACCGCGCGTGCTGGCGTTCGGGCCGGTGATGGTGGCGCCAGTGATCATGGCCTTCGGCAGCGCAGAACAGCAACGGCGTTTTTTGCCTGGCATCGCAAGCGGTGAAGTCTGGTGGAGCCAGGGCTACAGCGAGCCCGGCGCGGGGTCAGACCTGGCTTCGCTGAAGACGCGCGCTGACCGCAAAGGCGACTACTACCTCGTCAACGGCCAGAAGACCTGGACCACGCTCGCCCAATTCGGCGACTGGATTTTCTGCCTGGTGCGCACCAGCCATGAAGGCAAGCCGCAAGCCGGCATCAGCTTTTTGCTGATCGACATGAAAAGCCCTGGCGTCACGGTGCGGCCCATCGTGATGCTCGATGGTGAAGCCGAAGTCAACGAGGTGTTCTTCGACAACGTCGAGGTGCCGGTCGATCAGCTGATCGGCCAGGAGAACCAGGGCTGGACTTACGCCAAGCACCTGCTGTCGCATGAGCGCACCAGCATCGCCGATGTCAACCGCAGCAAGCGCGAGTTCGGCCGGCTCAAGCGCATTGCCCAGCTCGAAGGCGTGTACGACGACCCGCGCTTTCGCGACGAGATCGCCAAGCTCGAAGTCGATGTGATCGCACTCGAGATGATGGTGCTGCGCGTGCTCAGTGCCGAGAACGGCAAAAGCGGCAGCCGGCAATCGCTCGACGTGGCCGGCCTGCTGAAGATTCGCGGCAGCGAGATCCAGCAGCGTTACACCGAGCTGATGATGCAGGCGGCCGGGCCATTCAGCCTGCCGCTCATCCACGAAGCCATGGCGGCCGGCTGGCAAGGCGAGTATGTGGGGGCAGCCCACAGCGCGTCGCTGGCGTCCGATTACTTCAACACCCGCAAGACCACCATCTACGGCGGCAGCAACGAAGTGCAGCGCAACATCATTGCGCAGACCGTGCTCGGCTGAGCCGCACCGTCCCACTCGCAGGTTCCGCACAAGGACAACACCATGGACTTCGATTTTTCAGACGACCAGGACATGCTGCGCGACTCAGTGCGCAAATGGGTCGACAAAGGCTATGACTTCACGCGCCGCCAACGCATCGTCAAGGCAGGCGGCTTCAACCGGGACGCGTGGCGCGAGATGGCCGAACTCGGATTGACCGGCTTGGCCGTGCCCGAAGCGCACGGCGGCATGGGCTTCGGGCCGGTCGATGCGATGGTCGTGATGGAAGAGCTGGGCCGCGGCCTGGTGCTGGAGCCCTATGCGCAAGGCGCGTTGATCGCGGCCGGCGTGTTGTCGACCAACGCGCCCGAGGCGGTGCAGCAAAGCTTTCTGCCGCGCATCGCATCAGGCGATGTGCTCGTCGTGCTGGCCCATCAGGAGCGCGCCGCCCGCTATCGCCTGCAACACGTGACCACCACCGCGACGCAGGCCAGTGCCGCCTGGTTGATCACCGGCAGCAAGAGCATCGTGCCGGCGGGCGATCAGGCCGATGCGTTCATCGTGCCGGCGCGGGTGTCGGGTGCGGTTGACGACCCGTCAGGCATTGCGCTGCTGCTGGTCGAGCGCCGCGCCCAAGGTGTCGTGACGCGCGCCTATGGCACGCAGGATGGCAGCCGCGCAGCGGAAGTCAGCTTCGCCAACACGCCCGCAACCTTGCTGGCGCTGCCCGGCGCCGGCTTTGCAGCGCTGGAACAGGCCGTAGACATCGGCATTGCCGCGCTGTGCGCCGAAGCCGTTGGCGCGATGGACAGGCTGGTGGCCTTGACCGTCGACTACATGAACACGCGCAAGCAGTTCGGCGTGGCCATCGCCAGCTTCCAGGCACTGCGCCACCGCATGGCCGATGTGAAGATGCAGCTGGAACTGGCGCGCTCAATGAGTTACTTCGCCAGCCTCAAACTCCATGAGCCGGCCGAGGCCCGCCGCCGCGCGCTGGCGCAAGCCAAGTACCACCTGTGTCAATCGATGCGCTTCGTCGGCCAGCAATGCCTGCAGCTGCATGGCGGCATCGGCGTGACCGACGAATACATCGGCAGCCACTACTTCAAGCGCCTGACGGTGCTGGAGATGAGCTTTGGCGATTCGCTGCATCAGCTCGGCGAGATCTCGGCGCGAATGACGGCGACGGCGAGCGTGTACGAATAGGGTTCGTGGCGGATTGCTTGGCGCTACCTCACCCGATTCAAGCCCGTGCTCGGGATCGGATAGATCAGGCGGACAGAGCGGACAAGGCGAGCGGACAAAGCGGATGAAGCGGCGCCGCCCTCCCCGGGCCGCCGATGCTTGCTAACGTGATTGATCAACGCAAGGCTTGAGGGCCGGGGCCGCATGAACAACAGCATCACCGATGTTGCCGGCATTCGCGTCGGCCATTTCACCGACAGCCGCCGGCCCACCGGTTGCACCGTCATCCTGTGCACCGACGGTGCGGTGGCCGGCGTCGACGTACGCGGCGCTTCACCCGGCACGCGCGAGACCGAGCTGCTGGCGCCGGTCAACGCCGTTGAACACGTTCATGCCGTCTTGCTGTCAGGTGGCAGCGCCTTCGGGCTCGATGCCGCCGGCGGCGTGATGCGCTGGCTGGATGAGCAAGGCATCGGCCTGCCAGTCGGCCCGGCGCGCATTCCGATCGTGCCGGCCGCCATCCTGTTCGACCTGTTCACTGGCGACCCGCGCATCCGCCCCGATGCCGCGGCCGGCCATGCGGCCTGCGTGGCCGCGGGCCGCGACGCGCCCGCTGAAGGCAACGCCGGCGCAGGCGCGGGTGCGGTGGTCGGCAAGTTGTACGGCATCGAACGAGCGATGAAGGGCGGCATCGGCAGCGCATCGGTTCGCGTCCAGGGCATCACGGTCGGGGCGATCGTCGCGGTCAATGCGGTCGGCGATGTGATCGACCCCGCCACCGGCCAGGTGCTGGCCGGCGCCCGCACCGCTGAAGGCCTGCGCACGCTCGGCGTGACCCAAGCGATGCTGCGCGGCGAGCTGCCGCCGCATCTGCCGATCGGCGAAGCGACAACGCTGGGCGTGATCGCCACCGATGCGCGGCTGACCAAAGCCGAAGCCCAGAAGATTGCGCAGATGGCCCACGACGGCCTCGCGCGCACCATCAGCCCGGTGCACACCCACAGCGACGGCGACACGCTGTTTGCGCTCGGCACCGGCCAAAGCGGGCTGACCGCGCATGTCAGCGTCTTGGGCACGCTGGCCGCCGAAGTGGTGGCGATCGCCGTGCTGCGAGCCGTGCGCGCCGCGCGTGGCCTGAATGAAGAGGGCTTGCCGAAACTGCCGGCTTGCGGCGATTTGCCGGCGGGCTGAATCCCCTTCATGAATCGTTCGGCGCCTACCGATCCGCCGCTTTCCGTGACGCCGTCTGCGTTCACCATCTTCATTCACGAAGGCCATCGACGCCCTGGCCAAAGTGACGCGTCTGAGATGGGCAAGTGTTCATTTCCAAGCGCTCAACGCCAACGCTGCCCAGGGGTCAACACCGCTTTCTGACAGCGCATCAACGTGGGCCATGCGCATCCCGCCGTTGCCTGCCGATCCGTCTGAACGACATGTTATTGCGCTGTAACGTCAGGTCGCACTGGCGCGCAGCCGCTTCGCGATCGATGCCACTCGCCGGCCGTTGCTGCGCATGCTAGCGCCCCAGGTGAGCGACATGCTTCGCATCCTGAAACAGCGCCGCCGCGGGCTTGTCAATGCTTCCGACGCCCGGACAAACCCTTTACGGACAGGACGCATCGGCAGTGCATGCGCTTACAACCGCCATTAGAAAAATACAAATGCGCGGCGCTGGGCATCGGCGATCTGCAATATTTCGATCGACCGCTAACTTCATATTCAAATGGAGTTTCACGCAACGGCCGACGCTCATCGCTCTGACCTCACCCCAGGAGCCGCCGCTGAAATGGGCGGTCAGGCCTTGCACCGCGTCGGTCGACGCACACCTTGCGGTCGCCCCCGCCCTTGCCAGCAAGCCTTCGCAAAAACTGGCGCATATCCAACGATTTCAAACTCATGAGCATCAACATCAAAACCTGGTTGGCTTGCATGGCTGCGCTGGCATTGCCAGCCCTGGCGTTCGCTGCCGACGTCAAACTTCCGGTGGGCGAACTCAAATCCTTCCAGGTCACGACGCCGGGCTATACCGATCGCTACCTGCGGCAGACCAACTCGCTCGGCTACACCGCGGTCGTCAGCACCTCCAGCAGCGAATCGCTGCGCAAGGAGTCGTCGTTCCGCATCGTCAGCGGCCTGGCCAACGGCAACTGCTATTCGCTGGAATCGCAAAACCTGCCCGGCCGTTACCTGCGCCACTTCAATTCGCGCATCCGCCTGGACAGCTCCGACAACTCCGACACCTTCAAGCGCGATGCGACCTGGTGCGCCCGCCCCGGCCTGTCGGGCCAGGGGGTGAGCTTCGAGTCACTGAACTTCGGCGGCCGCTATCTGCGCCATGCGAACTCCGAACTGTGGAACGACCCGAACACCGGCGGCAGCTTCGCGCAAGACGCAAGCTGGAACGTCGTCAATGCGCTGTCGGCCAACACCTGCAGCAACAGCACCGGCTCGGTGACCGGCGGCGGCCCGAAGGAAGTCAGGCTGAAGAACAACACCGGCCAGACGATTCGGGTCGCCTTTTTCCGCAACCTTGCGCCGGGCGAGAACCCGAGCTTCAACGGCCCCGACGCATCGTTCAACGTGCCGCCGGGCTGCACGCAGAAAGTGGCTGTGCCGCGTGACTGGCAAGGCCGCGCGCAGCGCTACAGCGGCAGCACGCAAGACCCGTCGAACTGGGCCGAACTCAACTTCGAGCCGGGCGAGAAAGCCTGGGCAGGCATGGACCGCAACGACAAGATCTGGTTCGACGAGAGCGACATCCTCGGGCGCAACAGCTCGCTGCTGATGGTGGCGGGCGACGGCGTGGTCGGCGGTATCGCGAAGAGCGTGGTGGGTGAAGCCCCCAGCAATCTGGTCGTGCGTGACAGCTCGGGCCAGCTGGTGATCAAGCCGCCGCAATGGTTCAACGGCGTGACCAACTGGGACGCCGTCAACTTCCTGCGCGCCAAGGTCGGCGCCGACAAGGCCTATGTGCTGCCGGACGACCACGGTGCCGTGCGCCTGAGCCATTCCAGCACGATGACGCTGGAGTTCGGCAACCCCTGAGCGCTTCGGGACGCTGAGTGACTGTGTCACGGCGCTGGCGATGGCTCAAAAATCCATGATGCCAACGCCGTGACGCACGAGCGCCGCAACAAGGGCGACGGCATCGCCTTCGCTATCTGCCCGTCGTTTTGCGCCCGTTGTCCTGCGCCTCTTGTTCTTCACCCGTAACCGATCTGCCCGAGGCTCTGCATCCAGCCCGCTGCGCCAGCCCTCAGGACATGATCACTTGCAAGCTGTGCTCATAAGCCGCCGTCAATCGATCGAAGGTGTCCATCAGCACATCGCTGGCGCGGGCCAGTTCGATGCAGGTGTCATCACCGTAATCGTCCCGCCGATGGCGGCTGATCACGACAACACCTGCGGCACCATCACCGCGCAGGCAACGCAGCACCAGCATCCACTCGTTGCGCGCCGAGGCCAGCGCGTCACGGATGTCATGGCTGCTCAGCGGCGCCTGCTCCAGCTCCAGCAAGGCCGCTTCAAACGCATTCAACTGCGCGACCAGCTCGTCACCGAGGATGGGCTGGCCTCGCACGATGCCCATCAACGCGATCTTGGCCACGCGCTGCACGCGCATGCGCTGGCGGCCACACAGGTTGACGATGTGCAATGCGCGCCGGCCCCCGGCCTGCTCCAGCGTTTCGGTCAGCGCTTCGGCTGACGCGAGCAGTACCTCGGCCGCTGCATCGACGGCCGGCAGCACCGCCGCGGTCTGGCGCTTGTCGAGCACCGCGTTCAGCGCAAGCCATGCCGCCTGGGCCGGTGCCAGCGCGGCACGCCAATCGAGCGCGTCGGCCGACAGCGGCAAGGCGCTCAAGTGATCGAGATTCTCTTGCGCGCGCTGTGACGCAGCTTGCTGCGCGGTGCGCGCGCGCCGCGCATCGATGCCGGCCAGGCGCTGGGCGGCCAGCTTCACCAGGCGCTGCGACAGCATGCGCAATTGGCCGGCGCGGTTGATCGCGTCGCCCCACTGCGCGCCCTTCAGCACCGAGCGCGACACCTCGCCGACGCGCACATTGGTGTGCATCGACGCGCCGCGCAGCACGCGGAAGGCTTCGTCTTCACCGATGCCGCGCGCCTGCATCAGCACGCCCTTGGCGCGCTCGATCCATTTGCGCTCATCGAGCTGTTCTTGTGCTTGAGCGGTGTCGGCACGCAATATCGCTTCACGCTGCCATCGGTA
>CAHJWV010000019.1 GCA_903643055.1 Burkholderiales bacterium
CTATCAAAACATCGCCGACCGCTTCGGCAAGTGGCCGGTCCGCGTCGCTGAAATCTCGCGCTTTCGCTCCAGCAAGGAGGTCAAGGCCACGCTCGAAGGCCTGGCCGACGGCACCGTCGACATCGTCGTCGGCACGCATGCGCTGATCAGCGACAAGGTCAAGTTCAAGCGCCTGGGCCTGCTGGTGATCGACGAAGAACACCGCTTCGGCGTGCGCCACAAGGAGGCGATCAAGGCGATGCGCGCTGAGGTCGATGTGCTCACGCTGACCGCCACGCCGATCCCACGCACCTTGGGCATGGCGCTGGAAGGCCTGCGCGACCTGAGCGTGATCGCCACCGCGCCGCAGCGGCGCCTGGCCATCAAGACCTTCGTGCGCACCGAGTCGAGCGGCATCATCCGCGAAGCGGCGCTGCGTGAGCTGAAGCGCGGCGGCCAGGTTTACTTCCTGCACAACGAGGTCGAGACGATCGAGAACCGGCGTCAGAAGCTGCAGGAGCTGCTGCCCGAGGCGCGCATTGCCGTCGCTCACGGCCAGATGCCCGAGCGCGAGCTGGAACGCGTGATGCGCGACTTCGTGGCCCAGCGCCACAACATCTTGTTGTGCTCGACCATCATCGAGACCGGCATCGACGTGCCGAGTGCCAACACCATCGTGATGAGCCGCGCCGACAAGTTCGGCCTGGCGCAGTTGCACCAGCTTCGCGGCCGCGTCGGCCGCTCTCACCATCAGGCCTACGCTTACCTGCTGGTGCCCGATGTCGAAGGGCTGACCAAGCAGGCGGCGCAGCGGCTCGACGCCATCCAGAACATGGAAGAGCTAGGCTCGGGCTTCTACCTCGCAATGCACGACCTGGAGATCCGCGGTGCCGGTGAGGTGCTGGGCGAGAACCAGAGCGGCAACATGATGGAAGTCGGCTTCCAGCTCTACAACGACATGCTCAGCGAAGCCGTCCGCTCACTGAAGGCCGGCCGCGAACCCGATCTGCTGAGCCCCCTGTCGGCCACCACCGAGATCAACCTGCATGCGCCCGCGCTGTTGCCCAACGAGTATTGCGGCGACGTGCACACCCGCCTGAGCCTCTACAAGCGGCTGGCCACGGCCGACAAGCCGGAGCAGATCGACACCTTGCTGGAAGAAATCACCGACCGCTTCGGCAAGCTGCCACCGCAAGGCCAGACTTTGTTCGATGTGCACCGTCTGCGCGTCTTGGCCAAGCCGTATGGCGTGGTGAAGATCGACGCGGCGCCGCAATTGATGGTGATCAGCTTCCGGCCGAACGCACCGGTCGATGCGATGCGCATCATCGAACTGGTGCAGAAGAACCGCCACATCAAGCTGGCCGGCAACGACAAGCTGCGCATCGAACGTGAAACCAAGGAGCCAATCGACCGCGCGCAGTTGATCCGTGATGTGCTGCGCTCGCTGGGAACGCCGTCGCAGCCCGCTTGAATCGGCAGGCCGGCGAGGTGAATCCAGCGGCGCTCACCGAGCGGCAACCGTTGATCTGAAGCTCGGCGGCCTTCACCGGAGCTAAGGTCTCTTCTGTCTTCTAGCGCCGCGAGCCTGCGCCGGCGTTGCTGATCGATGATCGACCGCTGGCCTCACCAGCACGCCCGACGATTTCGAATCGCTGAGCGCCAATTCCAAGACGCCCCTCGCAAAACGGCAGCGGGCCTGGGTCACTCTTCCATGCGGAAGAGCAGTTGAACCGAATGTTCCCGGGCTTCACGCACCGGCTCATAACGCCATTGCTTGACGGCCTCGATCACATGCGACTCCAAAGTCTTGATCGGGCAAGACTGAATCACAACGTTGGAGACCGAACCATCGGTGTTGACGGTGAAGTCGACAATGACCTCGGCGTTCGACTTCATGCGACGCCGAACGGAATCGGGCATAAAAGGCTCGACCATCTGCGCGAGCTTCAGCGCCACCAGAGGCTGGGCGCTCGCAGACACGGCGGAAGCCGCCGGGTCGATACGCCCGTTCGCCTTGGCCGAAGCATCGCCGCCTGCCGCATCGGTCGCGGGTTCAGCCACACCCGGCAAGGCACCAAAGGGTGAGGTCGACGCGGCCGACTCGCCCGGCGTCAGCTTGACCATTGGCAATGCGGCTGCAGCACCCTTGGGCGGTGTGTTGGCCGCACGCGGTATCGCGCTCGATGCGCTCGGCAAGGCCGTAACCGGAGGCCGCGGCGCGGGTGTGATGACGACCGGTCGCGGTGACGGCTTTTTATCGCCAGCCGCCGATGGCGTGCCGTCAGGCGAATCGCCATCGCCCTTGCCCCGCGCTTTGATCTTCCCCGCTTCGATGATCACGCGCATGGGATTGGAAGCATCGCGTGACGTCCGAGACACCGGATCTGACTCACGCGCACCAGAGGCTGCCGCAGCAGGCATCGAAGTGGTTTGAGCTGAAACGATGGAAGAAAAAACAGGCGTCAGGGCGATCAACGCCATTGGAAGAGAAAGAGAACGCAAAAGGCTATTGATTTTCATGCACTGCCTTGATGGCAAAGTCCTGCTCTTGAATCACCAAGCCCGCTGCAAACTGCCAGCGACACCCAGTCCCGCTTACCTGACCCGCACCAAGCGTTCAGGATTTTGGCCAATGGGCCCGTGGAACGCGATCCGATTTTCTGCCTTTAACGACAAGGCGCAATCGGGATCACTCTCATATTTCGCAAACCACGTGCCCCCGCCGCAGAGTGTGGGCGCTGCCAACAGTTCGTGCACGGATAACGTTATCGAAGTGGGGTATCACGTGATCTTTTGGGCTGTATTCGATGACACAGAAGCAGCTCGATCCGTTCATTCAGCATCATCCACGCCACACCCCTGCGCCCATCCCATCACCTTGGTGCACCACCTTGACGCAAGCGGCATGGGCCATCGCAGACAATCGCCCCTCCCTTAGGCTTTATCACCCACGCCATGACCGCCCCCACGCCTGCCGGCCTTGTGATCCGTCTCATCACCCCGCCCCTGCGCTTGAGCGATTTCAAGCTGATCGCCTTCGACATGGATTCGACGCTGATCAACATCGAATGCGTGGACGAGATCGCCGATGCGGCCGGGCGCAAGGCCGAGGTGGCCGCGATCACCGAAGCCGCGATGCGTGGCGAAATCACCGACTACAAAGACAGCTTGCGCCGGCGCGTCGCCCTGCTGCAAGGTGTGCCGGTCGCGGCGATGCAAGCGGTGCTGGATCAGCGCATGCGCTTTAACCCCGGCGCCGAGGCTTTGGTGCAGGCCTGCAAGGCGCAGGGCCTGAAGATCTTGCTGGTGTCGGGTGGATTTACTTTCTTTACCGACGTCGTTCGTGACCGGCTTGGCATTGATTTCACTCGCAGCAACGTGCTGGAAATCGCCGATGGCACGCTGACCGGCCGCCTGGTCGATCAAGCCTGGGGCGACATCTGCGATGGTGAAGAGAAACGGCGCATGCTCTTATCGACCTGTGCCGACCTGAGCATCTCGCCCACGCAGGCCATTGCAATCGGCGATGGCGCCAACGACCTGCCGATGATGGGCGTGGCCGGGCTCAGCGTGGCTTATCACGCCAAACCCAGGGTGCGTGACGAAGCCATCGTTGCGATCAATGAAGGTGGGCTCGACCGCTTGCTCGAAATCGTGCGCCCTTAAGCGCGTGGGCTGCGCCGGGCACCGTCCAAGCCGCGCAGGCGTTCAGTGCACGGCGCCGGCAGACACCCGCAGATCGCCATTCAGTTCGGCATCCAACGACAGTGCCGCTTGCACCGCCAGGCCCAGCCCGCGCACGATGTCGGTCAGCGGCAGGCCACCGGGCGACGGCGGCAGGTCCGGCAGGTGGATGAAACCACCGCGCGGCGCGGCCGGCTGATGTGCCAACGTGTGCATCAATCCATAGAAGACATGGTTGCAGACAAAGGTACCCGCCGTCTGCGACACCTCGGCCGGTAAGCCCGCCTGCAGCAAGGCTTGCCGCATCGCTTTCACCGGCAGCGTGCTGAAGTAAGCCGCCGGCCCGCCGGCCACCACCGCTTGGTCGATCGGCTGCGCGCCGCGGTTGTCGGCGATGCGGGCATCGTCGACGTTGATCGCGACGCGCTCGATCGACAGCGCCGATCGCCCGCGCGCGACGCCAGTGCACAAGACCAGCGCTGGCCGATGCGCAACCAGCAAGCCCCGCAGCACTTGAAGCGACTCACCAAACACAGTCGGCAGTTGCGCGGCGATCATGCGGTGGCCGGCGATCACCCGATCCTGCAGCGCCTGCACGGCCAGCCAGCTCGGATTGACTGTGTCACCCCCGAACGCATCGAAGCCGGTCAACAACACGAGCGGCGCTTGGCTCACGTCGTGCGAACTCATGCAGCCAGCGCGGCGGAAAGCGGCAGCACGACGATGCCGTCTTCATCGGCATACAGCCGGTCGCCGGGCCGCACCCACACGCCCTGGATCTGAGCCGCGATGTCCCGCTGGCCCTGCTGACGCTTCTCGGTCGGCAGCGGCATCAGCGCCAGTGCGCGAATGCCAATCGCGCTGGCCGCCAACTCCGCGCTCTCACGCACACAGCCATCGACGACGATGCCAGCCCACCCGTTCTTCGCGCCCGCTGCAGCCAGATTGCCACCGACCAGCGCCCGGCGCAACGAAGCGCCACCGTCGATGACCAGCACGCGGCCTTGCCCCGGCTCGTCTAGCAGCCTGTCGGACTTGAGCCGAAGCGGCTCTGGATGATTGGTGCGACGCGGTTTTTTGAGCAGCCTGTCGGAC
>CAHJWV010000020.1 GCA_903643055.1 Burkholderiales bacterium
ACCGCGCTCGGTGTTCGGCTTGGCGGGCAGCTCGCCCTGGGCAGCAATCAGGCGCGCAGCCGTCACCGAACCGACCGACCAGGGCTGGCCGTTGACGATCTGCTGCGCACCTGTGCGCAGCTCGGTGGACACGGGCGGCGGGCCGTCCAGCGGCACATCGAAAGCGATCACGTAGCGGCCGTTGTCTTCGCTCAGCCAGCCACTGCGGCCGCTGTCGAACAACGCATGCCATTCGTTCCAGGTGCCGTCTTTGTAGCGGTACTGCAGGCGGCCGATCAGCGTGAACGCGGCGCCCTGGTATTTGCCACCAGCGCCCAGTTGCAGCGGCGTGTGGTCATCGAACAGATCGGCGCTTTCGCCGATCTTGCGCAGCGCATCGCCCTCGCGAACGATCGTGCTGTGGCAAAAGCTGCATACCGCAAACGCCGATGCGGCCGAGCGAAATTCCACCGGCGCGCCGCAGTTGGGGCACGCGGCACGGTAGGCGCGTTGTGGGCTGGTGTCGGTGGCCAAGTTCGGCGCCGCGAAGGCGTCAGCGGGTCAAGGCGCGTGCCGGCGCGAGCCACCGGCACACAAGGTCGGGCAAAAGCTCAGACGAGCTTCTTCAGCAGTTCGACCTTTTTGGCGTCGAACTCTTCCTGCGTCAGGATGCCCTTGGCTTTGAGGTCGCCCAGCTTCTCGAGCGTTGCCATCACGTCATCGGGCCGAATGATTGCGGCTGCGCTCGCTGCGGCCGGCGCCGCCGGTTGCGCATGCAGGCCTTGCGACAACTGCTGCGCCATCACCTGGCCTAACGCGACGCCTGCACCCAGGCCCATCGCATCGCCCGCCACACCGCCGCCTTGCCCCGAGTTTTCGGCAAACTTCGGAATCGATTGCGCCGTCTGGTACTGCATGAACTTGCCCATGTCGCTACCGACCATGCCCATGCCGATCTTCTGGTCGAGGATCTTTTGCAGCTCTTCGGGCAGCGAGACGTTTTGCAAGGTCACGCTTTCAAGCTTCAAGCCGATCTTCTCGAAGGCCGGTGCCGTCGCCGCTTGCAACGCCTTTGCGAACTCGACCTGATTGGCGGCGAGATCAAGGAAGGCCACGCCGCTGCCGGCCACCGCATCGGAGATGTGCTGCAGCATCAGCGCGCGCAACTGCCCGTCAAGTTCGGCGGCGGTATAGACATCACGCGTGCCGGAGATCTCGGTGTGGAAGAGCTTGGGGTCGGCGACGCGATAGCTGTAGTTGCCGAATGCGCGCAGGCGCACGGCGCCGAAGTCTTTGTCGCGGATCGTCACCGGCTGGGTGGTGCCCCAGCGCTGGTCGATCTGCTGGCGCGTGCTGAAGAAGTACACGTCGCTTTTGAACGGGCTCTGGAACAGCTTGTCCCAGTTCTTCAGGTAGGTCAGCACCGGCAGGGTCTGGGTCGTCAGCTTGTACATGCCCGGCCCGAACACATCGGCCACCTTGCCTTCGTTGACGAACACGGCCATCTGCGACTCGCGCACTGTCAGCGAGCCGCCATACTGGATTTCGTTGCCGGACATGGGGTAACGCCATCCCAGCACGCCGTCACCGGGCTCGGTCCATTCCAGTACGTCAATGAACTGTTTCTTGATGAAATCCATCAGGCCCATGGCAATCTCCCGTGACAGGTTGAAGATGATAGAGGGAGTTGGATCGCGCAGCGCCTGGTGGCGACGGCGATCTTTGATCGATGGCCCACTCAGCCCTTGACGAGAGGCAAGCCTGCGATGCGCACCCGCTGATCGGGTGGCATCGCCTTCACCAGCACATCGGCGAATTCGGCATGCAGGGCCCAAGCGCGCTGAACGTCGTCGTCGATCGACGAAACGCGGATCAGCATGCCGTCGAGAATCTTGCCGCGTACACCAAACGTCAGCTGCCGCCATTGAAAGGTGCGGCCGTCGTTTTCGACCACGTCGTCGCCGAGCACCGTCCAGTAGGTGATCGGCTCCGAGCGGCCCGGCTTCTCGGCGTGCAGCAAGGTCACCGGGATCGAACGCTGTGCCAGTGCCAGCTGAGTGCGTTGCAGTGCGTCGATCTTGAAACCGGCCCATGGATAGCAGCCTTCCGGGCGATGTACCTGAAGCCGCATTGATTGCTCTGCGCCATAGACCGCCGACAGCATCACCCGCCTTCCTCCGGGGCCGACATAAACACGCTCCAGCACTTGGTCATAGATGCCGTAGAGCTTGCCCTTCTCGTTCTCCGGCCGCACGAACGCCACGGCGCGCTGATCGACATGCCATTCACCGGCCGACAGCGGGAACAAAGTCTCCAGCTTGATCGGCGGGCGCTCATCCGCAAGGCGTTGAGTGGGCTTGGCGGCCCAGGCGATGGCCGCGGATGCGGCCATCGCGCTGCTGAGAAACAGCGCACGCCTGCGGGACACCTTGGCCGTCATCGTGCCCACCTTGGCGGCAGCGCCATGCCGATCAAACGGTCGACGCTCATGATGAAGGTCAGTGCCACGGCGAACAACACGAGGCCGGCAAAGCCATGCACAAAACCTTGGCCCGCTTCGTCACCGAAGTGATAGGTGACGAGCACCAGAATCATCACCCGGACGATGTTGGCGCAGAACGAGACCGGCACGACCAGGATGGCGAGCAAGGCGCTGCGAACTGCCGATTGATAAGCCATCAGATTCGCATACAGCAGGCCCAAGGCTTCCAGTGTGAACATGGTCTGCAGGCCGGCACAGGCGTCTGCGACCAGAAGCTGGTACTGCCCGATGGTGATCACCACGCCCGATCGGCCGATGGGGTAGCCCAAGGCGGCCAATCCGGTAGTTGCAACCGCCGAGACGCCCATCTTCATCGGCCCGGTGATCGCCAGGACGACGGTTCGGGGCAATGGAATCAGGAAGCACAGAAAGAACAATGCGAACCAGATCGTCCGCACGCCGGCCCAGCCCTTGAAGCTGAGCAGCACCGCGGAAAACACGAACAGTTGGGAGGCCAGTTCGAAACGCATCCATTGCTGTGATCGGCCGAAGATGTAAAAAATCAGGCCGATGGTCAGCATGACCGCGGCTGATCGAGGTGCTGCGCCCGAGGAGGGCAATTTCTGCAAGGCTTCGCGCTTGCGCAAAGCCAGCCAGAGGCACACCGCCAGGATCAAAGGCTCATGCCCTTCGGTGTCAGGCGCCCAGAGACCGAACAGGAAATCCCAGTAGGTCGGTACATAAAGCAGCAGCAGCCCGCCCAAAACGACGAGCAAACTGAATGCATCCGTGCCCGCGGTCAGGCGACTCCACCATTCCGGTAATCGAATCCATACGTGCTGAGAACGCTCAGTCATCGCAAACCTTGTTTCAAGAAGCTCAGTTGTCGGGCCTGTATTAAACGCTGACTCCAGGGGCGGCCTTGGAAAACATCGCAGGTCTTGTGCGGCGCACGTGCCATGACCGCGAGCCGCGGCGCACCCAAAGTGAAGCGTGGCGTGGGCCGCCGGCCAGGCGCGTCATCATTCGCCACGGCGGTGACGCTTCTGCACGGAAGAACTGGAAGCAACAAAAAAGCGAGCTTTCAGCTCGCTTTCGTTGGGGCATCTGCAGCCGCCACAAGGGCGATGGCGTTCAGCTTTTTTTCCGACGGCTCGCAACCCAGCCGACGGTGGCCAAGCCCATGGCCAACATCGCATAGGTTTCGGGTTCGGGCACGGGTGCGGCAATTGCCGACGGGATGGTCGAGAACAAGCCGATGTAGCCCACCGAACCGCCGCCGAACAAGCCGCCGTTCTTGCCGGTCACATCACCCGCAACCAGCAGTTGGTACGAGCCGGACAGCAGGTTGCTGAAGCTGAACGAGTCGGGCGTTAGATCGAGCAAGGACACACCATTGCCGATCAGCGAGAGCGACGTGATGTCGATGTCGCGCATGTAGGAGCCGTCAAGCGTCAGCGTGAAGCCGAAGGCGTCGGCGGCGTTGTTCAACGAAAAGTTATAGCAATCGTTGAAGTGCTGGACCGAACCGAAATCATTGGAAAGGCTGGCCAAAGAAGGCGGGCCCAATGTGCCGAGGCTGAATGTCTCGGTGCACTGCGCCGCCATGGCGGGACCGACGACAACCAAGGCCAACATGGCGGCCAGCGATTTCAGTTTCATGGAAGCTCCTACCTGTCTATCGATTGACGGGGTGTCAACGCTGGAGGCACTTTGCCACGCAGCAATTGGCGCGTCGCGGCTGTCGCCCCCCTGTAACACGGGGTCGCGATACGCATTCCTACCCCCTCATTTCGGTGTTTTGTCAAACTGCGCAGCGTCATGCAGCGTGAATGGCAACACGCAAGAGCAGGTAACCTGCAGGTCGACGTTTTTAAAGACTCGCATTCGATGACCGTTTTAACGACTCCGCAAAACCTCGCTGTGATCGGCGCCGGCCCAGCAGGGCTGGCTTTGGCGCTTCACGCAGCCCACCTGCTGCCGACGGCCCGCATCAGCCTTTTTGACAGCCGGGCGATCGACAAAGACGTTTCGGACGATCCCCGCGTGTTGGCGCTCTCGCTGGGCAGCGTGCAGTTTTTGCAACGGCTGGGCGGCTGGAATGCGGCGGCGGCGCAGGAGATTTTGGAAGTTCATGTTTCTCAGCAGCCACCGTCGCTGAGTTCCTTGCTCTCATCGTGGCTGCCGGAGCCTGAGGTGCGAATCTCCGCCGCCGAAGAAGGTGTGGCAATGCTGGGCGCCGTGCTGAGCTACGGGGCGATCGTCGCGCCATTGCAGCAAGCCTGGCTTCATTCATGCGCGCAGTCGCCACACCGGTTGACCACCCGTTTTGGCGCGCCGGTGACGGGGCTTAAATCGGTGACGAACGGCGTCGAAGTGGATGCTGGCATTACCGACACATTTGATCTGGCCGTGGTCGCCGAAGGCGGTGTGTTCAAGGCCGATGCCGCGGGCGCCGATCTGAAGGGCGAGGGCGGCGTTTTCCGGCATGACTATCACCAGGCCGCCTGGGTGGGCACCGTCGATCTGGCCGGCAGTCCGATCGGTGTCGCGCATGAGCGTTTCACGCGGCATGGGCCGGTGGCCTTGCTGCCGCTCAAAGACCGGCGTGCGGCCTTGGTGTGGTGTGTGGAACGTGCCGAAGATCCTGTGGCAGAGCTCAGCACCGAGCAGCGGCTGGCGGTGCTGAACACAATTTTCCCGCCGACCGTGGGCCGCATCACCGGGCTGTCGGAGTTGAAGCGCTTCGATCTGGGGCTGACGGCTGAACGCAGCCTGATTCGGGGCCGGGTCGTGCGCATCGGCAATGCCGCGCAGACGCTGCATCCGGTGGCGGGCCAGGGCTTGAACCTCGGGCTGCGGGATGCCTTCGATCTGGTTCAGACCTTGTCTCAGACCGGTTCAAGCATCGATCGTGCTTTGCGCCGGTTGGAGTGGCAGCGTGGGCCCGATCGCTGGGCGATGATTGCCGCGACCGACTTTCTGGCCCGCAGCTTCACCTGGAAGCTGCCTGGCGCCGGAACCGCCCGCGGTCTGGGAATGGCGGCACTTCAATCGCTCAAGCCGGTCAAGTCGCTGCTGGCGCGGCAGATGATGTACGGCTCGCGCTGAGCTTTTGCAGTCAACGCGTCAGGCTTCGAGCTTGAGGAACAGGTCGCGGTCCGGGGCGAAGTTCGCGTAAAGCGGCAGCAACGCGCCGCCTAGCGCCCGGGCCTCGGCACCGATGGTGCCCGGCCAGACCGGCGGACGGTCCACGCCTTCCCAGTTATGTCGATGGAGGGCGGTCTCCAGCTCGCTCAGCAGGGCATCCAGCAAAGCGCGCCCGAAGGCGCCGTCGACGATCACGGCGTCGAGGTCGAGCAGGCACGCTGCGCTGTTGATGGCCATCGCCATCGCGGCGGCGGAGGCCTTCAGCCATTCCTCGGTGTGCCTGGCCCACGGTGGTTGCAGCGCGCGATCGTCGAGTGCTGCGTCGGGGTCGAGCTTCGCATCGACATAACGCGCTTCCAGCATGAACAGTGACGCCACGCCAAGCAATTGCTCCGGCAGGCCCGGGTGTTGCGCCGGTGCGGCCGTCAGCGGCAGCGAGCCGATCGCCCCGGCATTGCCCGTGCGCCCGGCATGCAGATGGCTGTCGATCACCAGCCCGCCGCCGATGAAGGTGCCGACGAACACGTAGAGATAGCTGCGAACGCTGCGGCCGCGGCCGACGACCAGTTCGGCCACGCACGCGGCCGCCGTGTCTTTGACGAACATCACCGGCACGTCTACGTTCATCGCTGCGATGCTTGCTCGGATGTCGATCTCGGCCCATTTGCCGGCGATGGCCGCCGCCGGGCCGAGCAGTTTTTGCCAGCCGCCCAAGGAAAAAGGCGCCGACACGCCGATGCCATGCAGCGCTTGTGCGCCTGCCGGGCCGATGGCGCGCGTCAGCTGTGCCAGCCGCGCGCTGATCTCGCCAAACAGCGCATCGGGATCGGGGAAGGCATGGCTGAGCGACAGGCGTTCGCGGGCCTGGCCGGCGAAGTCGACCAGCATCATGTCCAGGCTGCGTCGGCCGATCTGGATACCGATCGAAAACGCGTCGTCGGGGTTCAGTGCCATTGGCACCGAGGGTTGGCCGACCTTGCCGCGCAGCGGCGCTTCCTTGCGCACCAAGCCATCGCGCTCCAGGCGGCCGATGATCAATTGCACCGTTTGCGCGGTGAGTTTCGTCAGCCGCGCGATGTCGGCCTTCGGCAAAGCGCCGTGAAGGCGAATCGCCTGCAGCACCACGCGCTCGTTGAACTGGCGCATGCCGACGTGGTTGGAGCCACGCGGCCGCAGTCGCGGATCTGCGTCGCTCATCGGCGCAGCGCCTCGGCCATCCCACCGGCTCTGAGCCACCGTGTTGAGAACGGGATGAGATGGAAGCGTTGGATCATCATCAGACCGCCATGCCGTGGCCTGCCGAGCTAAGCCAGCGCATCGGCGGCCAGCTCGGTGACCGACATCGCGCCGGTCATCACGGCCACGGTGTCGCTCATGCTGATCTTCTTCGGATTGACCACCGCGGCGCGCTTGCCGAGCCGCGCGATGTGATGCGGTCGGCGACCTCGAACACATGCGGCATGTTGTGGCTGACGAGGATCACCGGCAACCCTTGGTCGCGCATGCGGCGGATCAGCTCTAGCACCATGTGGCCCTCCTTGACGCCGAGCGCGGCGGTCGGCTCGTCCATGATCACCACATGGCGCGCGAAGGTGGCGGCCCTGGACACCGCGACGCCCTGCCGCTGCCCGCCGGAAAGCGTCTCGACCGCCTGATTCATCGAACGGATGCCGACCTTCAGGTCGTTCATGCGCGCGGTGCTCTTCGCCAGCATCTTCTTCTTGTCGAGCATGCGCAGCACGGCCGAGCGCCATCACCATGCCGCACGACAGGTCGATGCCGGCGGTGAGGATGATCAGCGTCTGGCCGATGGCGATCACGCCAATGACCATTGCTTGCTGCAGGATCAGCGAAAAGTTGGCGCCACTCAAAAAGCGGTCGCTTTGCGTGGCGAAGAATGCGCAGGCGCACAGCAACGCGATGACTGGCCCGAGCGTGCCCAATGGTGGCAATCGTTCGTGCCCTCGCCGGCCACGGCCGGGGCCGGCGAGGGCGCGAGGTCGCTGCGCTCAACGCTTGCCCCAGCACAGCGCGGTGCCGGTCTTGACGTCTTGGCTGTCCACGCCGGCCAGCGGCCTGGCTGCGATCAGGGTGGCGCCGGTGTCGGTGTAGCCGCTCGGCTTCTTGCCGGTCTTCGCATAGGCCACGCCGGCCTCGACGCCGAGCGCGGCCATCTTCAGCGGGTACTGCTGCGAGGTCGCGGTGATCACGCCGGCGCCGACGTCTTTGATGCCCTGGCAGCCGCCGTCGACCGACACGATGATCACGCCCTTTTCCTTGCCGGCGGTCTTCAGTGCTTGTAGGCACCGGCAGCGGCCGGCTCGTTGATCGTGTAGACAAGGTTCACCTCGGGGCTTTTCTGCAGGCAGTTTTCCATCGCGGTCTGGCCCTTGGCTTGGTCGCCGTAGCTGTCGGCCATGCACACCACGGCAGTGGCTTGGCCGAGCTCGTTGCTGTTCGCGTCGGGCGCGGTCAGGTCGCAATACTGTTCGTTTAAGTAATTTTCTGCCATGATTGGCGCCTTGCATCAGCGGAGCAAGGCATGGCACGAACCAA
>CAHJWV010000021.1 GCA_903643055.1 Burkholderiales bacterium
GGTGCCAATCGGCCGGAAAGCCGCATGAACATTGGTCGGGGCGGTGGGATTCGAACTCACGACCTACTGGTCCCAAAGCAGAGCAGCAAACCAGCATTCATGCGGGTTGCAGCCCGATTTCTCTAACCAAACATCGTTGCTGACTTCAAAGAATGCCCCGGGTTAGCTAACCCACGTTAGAGAAGTTCATCGACCGATTTCCTTGACCAGCTTAGCAAGAGCGGTCTACACGGCGGGGAGTTCGGCACAACGTCAGTCGGACAAACTCAGTGCAACTTACCCGACACGATCCGCTCGACTTCGAAGTTAAAGCCGTCCCTTCTCACCCTACATCTAATAAACCGCTCACCGTATTTGTTATGAATCGCCATAATGTCGCGGCTGTTTTTAACTCACTCAAAAGAATGCTCTCAAAGCCACAACTCATACTTTTATCGATTGCATTTCTCTCCCTCTGCGGCTGCGGTGGAGGCGCAAGCGACGACGAGCCGCCTCCTCACGATCGTGAACACATCACCGACCCAGCGCCACCCAATCCTGCCGCGTCACGGCCAAATAGCTGACCAGACGGCACGTTCAGAAGCAGTCCGTTTACTACGCTTTGCTGAAATTTCCGATGGTAGGAATCAGCACCGCTCCGCAAGTTGTCTTGTGGCCTTCGTAGGCGACCGGCACGCCATTAATCGTGTGATTCGGGTCGCCCTCGGCGATCTTGCAATCGCCATGACCCCGCTTCGGGCAGGTGCAGGCATCGCCTTTCAACGCCACCGCAATACCGTCAACGGTGACGTAAGACGCTCCGCTGGCAACGACTTTGCCGCCATGGTCGGTTGGGTCGCCGAGGCGGATGATCTTGGGCATTTCAGTTCCTTGGTAAGCCCCAGAGGGCCAAGAATGCTGTCTTCAAGATGCTTCAGATGGCGGCGGGCGAATCTTCGCCATCATCTGTTGGCTTGGCTGTGGCGATGGCCGCAGGCAGGTCGACGCTGATGTAGGTCAGATCGACCCCTCGCACCTCGTTGGCTTGAGCCCAGTACCGCCAGATTACGGCGCGGGCATTGATGTCCAAATGCTGCGCTTTCGGATTCGGGAAGGCTTGGCCTCGCTCGACATACGCCTGCCGATGCCACTGGTTGAAGACGGTAGCCATCGGGTGGTCTTCGGGCACGCTGGCCACCCAGATACCTGTCTCTGGGCAGGTTGAGTTGCCTTTGCATTGCTGAGGCGGATCAGGCATGTCGCCATAGCGCGCAATGCCTCGGCTCACCAATGGGTGCTCATATACTAAATCTTGCGTGGGAGCCGCCGCCGTGAGTTGGCCGAGGTAGTGGAACTGGATGCGGCCGTCTTCAGGCCGGAGGCCCAGGCGGCTGCGATCGAAGAGTTCACCCGCTTCATAACGCATCGGCAGTTGCAAGGCGTTCCAGGCCTGATGCTGCTCTGTGATGGGATACATCAATCGGGCGATCCAATAGCCGGGCTCGGGTGCGCGTGTTGTTTCAAATTGCGCCATCACCTCGAATTGTGGCCGCTCAGGAAGCATTTGCCCTTTGGGAATATAGGCGCGGCCTGTGCGTTGTGACGCCGGGTTAGGTGCAGATGCAGGGGCCTTGGGAGGCGTCATTACGACGGCCTTGCCGGCGTCAATCAGGCGCTCCTTGCTGCCATCCCACATGGGCAAGCGCGCGGGCGGTAGAGGCAGCACCTTGTCAAGGTTTGGCAATCGCAGATCGGGCTCTAACTCAAGAGCATCTCCCAGAGCGCTATATCTTTCGGCTCGGGCACGATCTTTTGAGTTATTGACAATTGCCTTGCCGTTGTTGAACGCTACAAATAGTGCGTTCGCACTTTCTCTACTACCGAATTTAACCCCGTCATGCAGTACTCGTAAGGCGCGCACATTATCTTCTCCTAAAGATTTGTCGGACCCGACCAACGTCATACCCAAGGCGAAAGCGGCTTTGCCATTACCTTGTGCATAGCCACACTCCAACATCATCAGGCCAACCTTTCGGTTTCCCCAAAAGCCTTGCTTTGGATCGTCGTAAATGGCCCGAAGCGCTGATCCCAAGTACGCCTGCGCCGTCGCACTCCCCATATCTGCGGCCAGCTCCCAGAAGGCATATGCGCGGCTGGCATCCTGCTTCACACCCAAGCCTTCCATGTGATACGTCCCCATCAAATCGTAGGCAGCAGGAATACTGAGCTTCATTGCGGCTTCCACGATTTGCACCGCGCGCTCGGTGTCCCGCACTGCCCCTTCGCCATGAGCATAAGCATTGGCAAGATTGAGCATTGCCTTCCAATGCTTACGGTCGGCCGCCTGCTGCCAAAGCTGTAGTGCCTTCTTGTAATCACGTTGGTCGGCCCACAAATTTTGGCTCGTCAGCGCTAAGCCTTGCTGGAACCACTGTTCAGCCTCGACATCAATGGGAGGAACAGAGTTCGCTTCGTGTTTGCAGATGAACTCTTTGCGGTGCGGATCAAATGCTTTGAGGTTCTGATTGCGCGGCAAATCATTCATGGAACAAGCGTGCTGAGTAAAAAAGACAAGGGCAAGAAAGGCAAACTTTGAAAAGCGGCGCATGGCTCAGGCCACCCGAATTCGACTGGTGCGTTCGTCTTTGAAAGGGAAAATGAAGCCAGTTGGAGCAGTACCCTTAACTCGTGCTTCAGCATTCGACGTCATAACGTCGCTCCACGTCTTAAAGGCTTCTGATAAGGCTTCTGGCTCCAAATTCGTCGGATTGGACCCATCCACATGGCCGGTATGCAATCCCCAAACTCGTTTGCGCAGATCGGTGCTGCAAAGCATGTCGTCGCTCGCCACATTGATTTCCGCATCCACCGCCATCGAACGCAGATTGAGATTGGCGCTGCCCAATGTGAACATGGAGTCGTCGATCATCATCAGTTTGCTGTGAATGTAGATCTCACGGTAGCGCGCCTTGAGAAGCTCTTGGCCCATTTTCTTATAACGCTGCGAGCGCGAGTAGACGGCAACACCATCCCAAGCTTTGACTTGCTCAAGCTCCTTCTTCTGCGTCATTTGCCACTCATGATCGAATGTCCATAAGCTCGCAACCAACGTGCGCATGCCCAACGTATTAAGTTCCTTGGAGATATCTTGTTTGGCGCCTATCTCTTTGGCGCTTTGAGCTGCCGATGACAGATCACCGGGATAGGCATAGGGGCTTGGCACTTCTCCGTTAGCTCGCGCACTTTTGGCGTAAGCCTCCCATTCGGCATACTTCTTCAACTCGTCTTCAGTTTTTTTGTCTTGATTTGGCATCGAGCTTCCATGACCCAGTGCTTTAACGGTGTCATAGGTACGCGGGACCATCTGCGCACGCTCTGGTGTCGGGATCACGACGATCACATGCAAGTTGGGCAAATCTTTGGGGCTTTTTTTCGCCGCCTGCCAGCCCTTCACATGATCTTGACGATAGGTTTTGAGTTGCTGCGCCCACTCGGTGAACTGAAAATATTGGTTCTCGATGTAGACATACTGCCGTGCAAAGCTTGTGGCCTGTTGGTACAGGCGTTTGATGCTCTTATCGTTTTCTTCCGGCTGAGTTCGCACGATTTGCGCGCGCTGAGCCTTTCTTTCCAAGTTCTTCGTCAGTCCTGGTGGCGGAGCGTGCACATCGTGGGTCCGTGACAGCTTGTCGCCCATTCCGTGGGCACGGTTCCACGCGTCGGTGAAATTCTTGCTGACCGCGACCAATGCCTCGCCACGGATGCGACAGGCATAGTCTTGATAAGGCTTGAGGTAAGGGTAGCCGTCTTCTGCAGCGCCTTCCCAGGCTGCCCCGCGGCGGGAATCGCTGAACAAGTGTTGCTGGGTGTCCCAATAATCAGTGACGGAGTTCAAGCCCATCACGTACCCCACGGCATTAGCTCCACCGTCGTGCTCGTAGTCAATGAGGATCGTCTTCTGGTGATCCGTAGCCACTTCTATCAATGAAACATTCTCGGCGACATCCCGCACTCCGGGCTCTTGCTCAAGGCTTGCACTGACAGCTTTGCTGTCTCCGTCGCGGGTACGAAACGCCAGGTTCTTCAGCGTTCCGTTAAAAGCATCTTTGTACCAATGGACATTGAAAACTTCACGCTGGTCTTTCGGATCGACAGGCAGCGGTGCAGGGCGCAGCTTGCTGGCCCCACCCGGCGTTACTGCCGCAGCCATGCCGCGCGAAGATGCCTGCCTCGCCTCATACGCTGCATTCTTCTTATACCCGGGCAAGTTGTTGGTGCCGAAATTGCCGAGGGCGTTGTACCAAGCCAATATGCGCACCTGCACCGGCTTGCCATCGTTGTACTTTCCCGCGGCCACGTCCTTGAGCAACCCACCCCAAGTTTCCCCACGGGGCCAGACCGTCTTGGTTCGAACCAATTCCATTGCAGGATCGAATCCCCAACAGATGATGTCGACGCTGCCCTTGGCCTTCTTGATGTCCGCAGCAATCTGGGCAAATGCCTCCTCGCCGCAGATATAGAGATCCAATTCATTGTGATGATGGATGGGCGTGTTCTTGTCTGCGGCACTTTCCAGCAGCCACTGCGCACTGGCGGTAGATACACGCAAGTTCAGATCAATGGGGGCGGTGGTTTTGTTCTGAGTGTTGGTCATTTAGAGATTCCCAATGCGGTTCAGGCGATGGCAGCGGTGAACGATCAGGCGTCACCGCTCAGCAGCAGGTGCCGCAGGAGATCCTCCGGGTTGTTTTGGGCGGCGCGAAAGCCTTGTGCTGCAGCCCTTTCTTCTTCCGTCTGCAACGCCAGTTTCACTGGCAACTCGATCTCATGGCCGTTCGTGAGTTTGACGATGTATTGAGATGTGCCTTCGACGTGATCCTTGATGACGAGTTGCCCACAAGCATCCGTCACACCGTCTTCCACCTTCGCACCATCCCGATAGAGTGCATATGGCTCGTTGACAAGCGGCATGCCATCCCGTGGATGAGAACGCAAGATCGTTGCGAGACTCTGCTTTTTGACGAGTTCTGTCAGTTCGAGCGGTTCGGGTAGCTTCGGCCCCGGCGCATTGGCCGGCCCGCTGAGCTGATGGCCGCCCGCCTGCTGGCGCCAGGTGCCGCTGGTCCCGTGCTCGATGCCCGAGGCACTCCACTTGCTGAAGCTTGTGCCGCCGTTGATCACGACTTCTTCCTTGGCCGTGATCGTGATGCGGTTGGCCGTGTGGGTGATGTTGAGCTTGGCCAGCGTGTTCACGCTGTCTTTCAGCGCGGTGATGTCGATGTCGCCGCCCGCGGCCACCAGCCGCATGCCGGCCTTGTAGGCAAACATCCGCACCGCTTCTTTGACGCTGACCAGCAGGCTCTTGCCGGCGCTGATGCTGGTGTGCTGGCCACTGGTCAAGGCGGTGTGGGCCTG
>CAHJWV010000022.1 GCA_903643055.1 Burkholderiales bacterium
GGTGCCAATCGGCCGGAAAGCCGCATGAACATTGGTCGGGGCGGTGGGATTCGAACTCACGACCTACTGGTCCCAAACCAGTTGCGCTACCAGGCTGCGCTACGCCCCGAAAGATCGCAGTATAGCTCAGTCTTAGCGGTTTTTGAGAGATGCCCGCAACATCCGTTGTTGAGAGATCGCGACGCACTGACGAACGCGATTCGCATGCCACTCAAGATCGGTCTCGGGTCAACTGGTGAGCTGGCTCCAAGATTTCTCCAAGCGCTTGACGCTTATCGGCTGGGGAGTGCGCAGCTCCTGCGCGAACAGGCTCACGCGCAGTTCTTCGAGCAGCCAACGGAACTCATCGAGCCGCGCATCATGAACACCTTTGCGGTCAGCGAGCAGGCGCAAGTAGCGTTGTTCGATCGGCCTCAGCTCAGCCAAGCGCTGTGCGTCGCGGGCCGGGTCGCTGCGCCACTTATCTAGCCGCATCGTGACGGCCTTCAGATATCGAGGTAGGTGTGCCAGTTGCGCCCATGGCGTTGCAATGATAAAGCGCTTGGGAACCAGGCGGGCGAGCTGGGCCTGGATGTCGTCGCCAACCTCTTTCGGAGCGCGCGCGTCTTTCAGCTTGCGCACCGCCGCAGCGTAGTCGGCCAGCACGGCGGATGCATTGCGTGCGATCTCATTGGCGATCAGGGTCAGGCGCCCTCGCCCTTCGTCGATGCGGCGCTTGAAGCTCACCGCGTCAGTGGGCAGAGGTGCGGTCAAAAAGGCGCGATCCAATGCGACATCGATGATCTGCTCGCGCAGTTCATCGACGGTTGCCATCGACATGAACAGTGCCGCCATCTTTTGCAGATCGGGAATGTTCTTCTCCAAATACTTCAGCGCGTCGCGGATCTGCAATGCCACCAATCGCCGCAACCCCGCCTGATGTTTGGCGGCCGCCATGTCGGGTTCATCGAAGACTTCAACGATCACGTGCGTAACACGATCGATCAGCGCCGGAAAACCGACCAGCGTCTGGGTGCCGCGCCGCACTTCCATCAATTCGGGCAATTCACCGAAGCCCCAGTCGGTGTACTTGACTTCAGCGGGCGTCGGCGACTGCGCAGGTGCTGCATCGGCTTTGCCAACGGCCTTCTGGGCCGACGGGTTCGGCTTTGCAGTCTCTTCGGCTGCGGCAGGCACACGCGTTGATGCGATGCCGGGCAACAAAGCCGCCAAAGCCTGGAAAGCCGAGCGTGCCTGACCGCCAAATTCAGCCTTCAACGCAGCCAGGTTGCGGCCGGTGCCAAGCTGTCGACCATGTTCATCGACCACACGAAAATTCATGAACAGATGCTGTGGCAACTGCTCGATCTTGAAGTCATTGCGCTTCACGTCAAGCTGGGTCTTGTCGCGAACACTCTTCAACAAGGCATCAACCAAGGGCCCCGCACCAAAGCCGTTGGATTCATGGACTTGGGCGATGAATGCATCGGCGTAATCCGGCAAGGGCACCAGGCGCGAACGGGGCCTTTGATGCAGGGTCTTGACGAGCGCCAATACTTTGTCCTTGAGCATGCCCGGCACCAGCCATTCGCAACGCTCATCGTTGACTTGGTTCAGCGCAAACAAGGGCACGGCCACGGTCACCCCATCCTTCGGATCACCAGGCTCGTGCAGATAACTTGCAACGCAATCCACGCCACCCATGCGCATCGTTTTAGGAAAGGCCGTCGTCGTGATGCCTGCAGCCTCATGGCGCATCAGTTCTTCACGCGTCAAATGCAGCAGCTTCGGCTGGCGTTTGACCTCATCCCGATACCAGCGCTCCAAGGTGTGACCACTGCAGACGTCGACCGGCAACTGCTGGTCGTAAAACGCGTGGATCAGTTCGTCGTCGACCAAAACGTCTTGGCGGCGGGACTTGTGCTCCAGCTCTTCGACTTGCGCAATCATCTTGCGGTTGGCAGCAAGGAAGGGCAGCTTGGTTTCCCATTCGCCATTGACCAAGGCTTCGCGAATGAAAATCTCGCGGGCGGCCGGCAGATCGACATTACCGAAGTTCACACGCCGATTGCTGTAGATCACGATGCCGTAAAGCGTCGCGCGCTCCAGAGCCACCACTTCGGCCGCTTTCTTCTCCCAGTGCGGCTCCAGCAGTTGCGTCTTGATCAGGTGCCCTGCGATGCCAGGCAACCATTGCGGCTCGATGTGGGCAACACCACGACCAAACAGGCGCGTGGTCTCAACCAGCTCTGCCGCGACGATCCAGCGGCCGGGCTTCTTGCTTAGGTGCGCACCGGGATGCTTGTAGAACTTGATGCCACGCGCGCCGAGATACCAATCGTCTTCATCGCTCTTGAGACCGATGTTGCCCAGCAGGCCAGCGAGCATGGAGAGATGAAGCTGTTCGTAAGTCGCCGGCAAGGTGTTGAGCCGCCAGCCATGTTCGGCGATGACCGTATGCAGTTGCGAATAGATGTCGCGCCACTCGCGCACGCGGCGTGGCGAAATGAAGTTCTCGCGCAACAGCTGCTCTTGCTTGCGATGCGAGAGCTTATGTTCGCCGTCCTTGCCAGGGCTTGCGCCGCGGCTGTCTTCCAGCCACTTCCAAAGCTTCAGCGTGCCGATGAATTCCGACTTATCGTCATCGAACTTCTTGTGCGCGTTATCGGCCGCTTGCTGATGCTCCATCGGCCGGTCGCGCGCGTCTTGCACGCTGAGCGACGAGGCGATGACCAGCACTTCGCTCAAGGCCTCGCGGCTGCGCGCTTCCAGGATCATGCGACCTACACGCGGGTCTAATGGCAATTTGGCCAGTTCGCGCCCGGTGGGCGTTAGCTCGTTCTGTTCATCAACGGCGCCTAGCTCATTCAACAGTTGATAGCCGTCAGCCACCGCGCGGCGTGGCGGCGGCTCGATGAACGGAAAGTCTTCCACCAAGCCAAGGCCCAGTGACTTCATTCGCAGAATCACACCAGCCAGCGACGAGCGCAGGATCTCCGGATCGGTAAAGCGCGGTCGCTCGTTGAAGTCTTTCTCGTCATAGAGCCGAATGCAGATGCCGTTGCTGACCCGGCCGCAGCGGCCAGCGCGCTGGTTGGCCGCTGATTGGCTAACCGCTTCGATCTGCAGCTGTTCGACCTTGCTGCGATAGCTGTAGCGCTTGACGCGCGCCGTGCCGGCATCGATCACGTACTGGATGCCAGGCACCGTCAGCGAGGTTTCGGCCACGTTGGTGGCTAGCACGATGCGGCGCGCGCTGTGTGATTCGAACACCCGGTCCTGCTCTTGCTGGCTCAAGCGCGCAAAGAGCGGCACCACTTCGACACCCGGCGGGTGATGACGCCGCAGATGATCGGCGGCTTCGCGGATCTCGCGCTCACCGGGCAGAAACACCAGCACGTCGCCGGCGCCTTCGCGCCACAGCTCGGTCACGCCATCGCTGATCGCATCATTGAGGCCGTATTCACGGCTTTCTTCGAACGGCCGCCAGCGCTGCTCGACCGGGAACAAGCGCCCCGACACCTGGATGATCGGCGCCGGCCCATGGCGCGAAGCAAAGTGCTGTGCGAAGCGGTCGGCATCGATGGTGGCCGATGTCACGATGATCTTCAGGTCGGGCCGGCGCGGCAGGATCTGCCGCAGGTAGCCGAGCAGGAAGTCAATGTTCAGGCTGCGCTCGTGGGCCTCGTCGATGATGATCGTGTCGTAAGCCTTCAGCAGCGGATCGGTCTGCGTCTCGGCCAGCAAGATGCCATCGGTCATCAGCTTGACGCTGGCGCCCGCAGACAGGCGGTCCTGGAAACGCACCTTGAAGCCCACATGCTCGCCCAGCGGCGTGTTCAGCTCCTGTGCAATCCGCTTGGCCACGCTGGAGGCTGCGATGCGCCGCGGCTGGGTGTGACCGATCAGACCCGTGCCGCCAGCGCCTCGCCCGCGGCCCAATGTCAGCGCGATCTTGGGCAGCTGCGTGGTTTTTCCGGAACCGGTTTCACCGCAGACGATCACGACCTGATGAGACTCGATCGCACGTGCGATTTCCTCGCGCCGGCCCGAGACGGGCAACGACTCGGGAAACGTGATCGGCGGTATGGGATTGGCCAAAACTGGCGCGCCACGGCGCTGGGAAGAATTCATCGGTCCTTCGTGCAAAATCGGCGATTATTTCAAAGCCCGTCATGAGCCTCGTATTTCCACATACCTTTGTCCCGTGGTTCCGCTCTGTTGCGCCTTATATCCATGCACACCGAGGCAAAACCTTCGTGGTCGCGATCGCAGGTGAATTGGTCGCTGCCGGCCGGCTTTCCACATTCGCCCAAGATCTTGCGATCTTGCATGCGATGGGCATCAAGCTCGTGCTGGTTCACGGGTTTCGTCCACAAATTGAAGAACAGCTTCAAGCCAAAGGCCACAGTTCCCGCTTCAGTCACGGCATGCGCGTTACAGATGCGGTAGCCCTGGATTGTGCGCAAGAAGCCGCGGGCCAAATGAGATATGAGATCGAAGCGGCATTTTCTCAAGGCCTGCCTAACACACCGATGGCCCACAGCCAGATTCGCGTGATTTCCGGCAATTTCATTACCGCAAGGCCGGTCGGCATTGTTGACGGCGTAGATTTTCAGCATACCGGGCTGGTTCGAAAGATAGATGCCGCGGGCATTCGGAGGGCCGTCGATTACGGTTCGTTAGTGATGCTTTCACCATTTGGTTTCTCGCCTACCGGCGAAGCGTTCAATCTCAGCATGGAAGATGTGGCCGCCAGTGCCGCAGACGCTTTGCAAGCCGATAAATTGATTTATGTGACCGAAGTCAAAGGCATTCCACTCGATCCCAACGACCCGAACAGTGAAATTGACACTGAACTCGCGCTGGCCGATGCTAAGAAACTGCTGGCTGCCTTGCCGAATCCCGTTCAGCCGACCGACACCGCCTTTTATCTGCAGCATGCGGTAAAAGCATGTGAAGGTGGCGTGGAACGTGTCCACATCGTCCCTTTCTCGGTGGATGGTTCTGTACTGATGGAATCGTTCACACACGATGGCGTGGGAACAATGATCGTTGACGAGAAACTCGAAAGCCTGCGCGAGGCCACGGCCGACGATATCGGCGGCATTCTTCAGTTGATTGAACCATTCGAGCTGAATGGCACTCTGGTCAAACGCGACCGCACGGAAATCGAGCGCGACATCGATCATTACAGCGTGATTGAACACGATGGCGTGATATTCGGCTGCGCTGCGCTATATCCGTATCCGGAATCACGCACGGCAGAAATGTCAGCACTGACTGTCTCCCCGAATGTTCAGGGCCAAGGAGATGGCGAGCGCATTTTGAAACGCGTTGAGCAACGTGCAAAGGCAGCCGGGTTGGATAGCATTTTTGTTTTGACCACCCGCACGATGCATTGGTTTTTGAAACGAGGTTTTGCCCAAGTCGATCCGGATTGGCTGCCGGAAGCCCGAAAACGCAAATACAACTGGGATCGCCGCTCCCAGGTGCTGGTGAAGAAACTCACCTGAACACCATCAGCAGCGCCACCCTCATTCCATTTCTAAGGAGCTTTACCATGGCCCGCACCATTCAATGCGCATACCTTAAAAAAGAAGGCGAAGGCCTTGATTTTTCACCTTACCCCGGCGAGCTGGGCAAACGCATCTACAACGAAATCAGCAAAGAAGCATGGCAATTGTGGATGAAGCATCAAACGATGCTGGTCAATGAAAATCGCCTGAATCTGGCCGATCAGCGAGCTCGCCAGTACTTGGCACGCCAGATGGAGCGCTTTTTCTTTGAAGGCGGTGGCGAACAACCTCAGGGTTACGTGCCACCGACGGCATAACTACGAACCTGTCTTCTACGAACCCCTTGAAGCGCCGGCCAGGGAAACCCTCAACAAAGAGAATCACGAGGCTTTGCATATTGGTCATTCTTTGACATAGAATATTGACACACTGCGGCAACGCTACATATTCTTGGTACAAAGGAGTTAAAACATGGCATCGCTTCAAGACTTGCTCGCTCAAAGGGCCGCACTCGAACAGGAAATCGAGGTCACGCAAAAACGTGAACGCCAAGACGCCATCAGCAAAGTCAAGGCACTGATGTCCGAATATGGTTTGTCCAGCACCGATCTGGTCGCCAAAGGTCCCAGCACCAAAGCGGGTGCTGCGAAAGGAGCCAAAGTCGCTCCGAAATATCGGAATTCGGCAACTGGTGATACCTGGAGTGGTCGCGGCCTGCAGCCCAAATGGTTGAAGGCGGCTTTGGCCTCCGGTAAAAAAATCACAGATTTCGCGATCTAAATCAAAGAACTGATAAACAGTTCTTTTCTCTTCCATCAAA
>CAHJWV010000023.1 GCA_903643055.1 Burkholderiales bacterium
GCGCGGCGCAGGCGCATCGGGCGCGCGTTGCGCCGGCAAGCTGCGCTTCATGCCTGAGGTGCCACCGCCGCCAAAGCGCTTCGCATCGGCTGCAGGCGCCAGCATCGCCAAGCTCAGTACGGCCACACTCAAACTCACCCAAAAGCGTTTCATCAGATTCATCCTCCAGCAGGCGATTGCTCATGCCACATGAATGCGGCGAGACCGATGAACGAGTCACCGGCAGCACTGGAGTTGGGGGCAACCGGGCCAATTACAAGTCAGATACACAAGTCAGATCCAGCCCGCCTCAGCGCAAGCCTCTGGCAAGCCCCTCGAAACAACCCAGCCTGTCATCGACTCAAGCAGGCTCAGAAAGTTGCTGCCGTCGCGCCAAAGCAGGAAATAACTTCATCCACAAGCCCGCGACGAGCAAGGTGCCGACACCGCCCATCAGTACCGAGCCGACCGGCCCGAGCAGCGCGGCGGTGGTGCCCGATTCGAATTCCCCCAGCTGATTCGATGCGCCGATGAAGATCGAGTTGACTGCGCTGACGCGGCCCCGCATGCCATCGGGCGTTTCCAGCTGCACCAGCGATTGCCGGATCACGACGCTGACCATGTCGGCCGCGCCGCTGACGGCCAGCGCGAACAGCGACACCAGAAAAATCGTCGATGCCGCAAAGGCGAGCTGCGCCAGTCCAAAGACCGCCACCGAGGCCAGCATCACGTGGCCGACGCGGCGCGTGATCGGCCAGCGCGTCAGCACAATCGACATGCCCAACGCGCCCACGGCCGGCGCGCCTCGCAGCAGCCCCAGCCCCCACGGGCCGACATGCAGCACATCCTTGGCGAAGATCGGCAGCAGCGCGGTCGCGCCCCCCAGCAGCACGGCAAACAGATCGAGGGAAATCGCGCCCAGCACCACGGGTCGGTTCCAGATGAAGCGCGCACCGGCCAATACGATCTCCAGCGTCACCGGCTCCTTAGGCGGCGGCACATGGGGATGGCCGATGCTCATGAAAAACGCGACCGCGATGCCGAAAATCGCGGTGCACACCGCATACACCACCGACGCACCGGCGACATAGATGAAGCCGCCGAGCGCCGGCCCGCCGATGATTGCCACCTGCATGCCTACCGAGCTAAAGGCAAGCGCGCGCGGCAACACATTGATCGGCACCAGCGACGGCACCAGCGCCTGCTGCGCCGGCATCTGGAAGGCCTTCGCGCAACCCAGCACCACCGACATCACCAGCAGCCAATCGCGGCTGGCCCAATGCTCGTACGTGGCGGCCACCAGCACCAGGCCAATCGCGCCTTGGGCCGCCATGCACAGCGCCAACACGCGGGTGCGGTCATAACGATCGGCGACATGCCCGGCCACCAGCGTCAACAGCAGCGCCGGCAGGAACTGGAACAGGCCGACCAGGCCCAGATCCCAGGCGCTCTGCGTCAGCTCGTACATCTGCCAACCCACCGCGACCATCAGCATCTGATTGGCGGTGGTCGCTGCCAGGCGGCCATACCAAAAGAGCATGAACGGACGAAAGCGCAGCAGGGAAGCGGCGGTCACGGGAGAGGCCAACGAAGGAGACGACATGAGACTCGAGGCCGTTGGCCATCCCGGGGCAGAGACGATGCGGCGCGGTGAAGGGTAAACACTGATGTTACGGTGGGCCAGGCATTTGGGCGCCGGGCTTCTCGCAAGGCAATGTTTCGATCAGGGCGAGGCGGCGCCGAAAGTTGGGGCTCCAACCTTCGGCCTTTCATCGGCACCCATCGGCATCCATCGGCAGCGACCGGCGTTCAGGACCTGCATCGACCTCTCTCCTCTCGAACGCCTGCCGACTCTCGTCAATCACCCCTCCCCGCGCTTGAGCCGCAGCGAGGTGCGCGCTTCGCGGCCCCGCGCCTTCCATTGCGCCAATTGCTCGCGCCGCTCCATCACGCTCAGCGTGTCGCGCCTCACCTCGCGCAGCAGCTTGTGGTAGTTGCGCAAACGGTCCGGCGGCACACCGGCGCGCACCGCGCAACCCGGCTCGTCATGGTGCTTGCAATCACGGAACCGGCATTGCTGCGCCAGTTGCCCGATGTCATCGAAGCTCGCGGCGAGCGCGCTTTCGTCGGCGTCTGGCCGCAACGTGCGCAAGCCAGGCGTGTCGATCACGCAAGCGCCGCCAGGCAGGCGATGCAGCGAGCGCGAGGTCGTCGTGTGCTTGCCGCGGCTGTCGTGGCTGCGCACGGCGCCGGTGTCTTGCAAGGGCGCACGCGCCAGCGCATTGGTCAGCGTCGATTTGCCGGCGCCCGACGAGCCGAGCAGCACCACCGTCTGGCCGGCGCCGAGGTAAGCGTCGAGCGTGCGCGTCGTCTCGGGCGCCATGCCATTGACCGCGATCACATCGATCTGCGCCGAGATGCGCCCACGCAGCTCGGCGACCGCGCGCTGCACCGCCGCCGGCCCGGCTTCATCGGCCTTGGTCAGCACGACGACCGGCGTCACGCCCTGGCCTTGCACCAGGGCGAGAAATCGCTCGAGCCGGCGCGGGTTGAAGTCATCGTCCAGGCCCATCACGAGCAAGGCAGTGTCGACATTGCTGACCACCGGGTGGCGGCGGCCATCGGCATCGCGACGTGCGATGTGTGAGAGCGGTCGAATGCGCTCATGCACCCAGGCATCGCCATGAGCATCGCGCACGGCAATCACCCAGTCGCCCACTGCAACGGCGGTGTCGTCTTCGGCCAGCAAGCGCACGAGCCGAGGCAGCAACCGTGCGCCCGCCTCTGTATGGCCATCGTGCAACTGCACCGTCTCGCGATGCACTTCAGTGACGCGGGCCAACACGCGGGGCGTTGTCGCCGTCGCCGCCTCGGCGGCGTCCGACTCCGGAATGGGTTGGGAACAGATGGCCACCAGGGCCATCGCAGGGGTCAAACCGACCGAGCGCAAGCGCTCGACATCCATTTCAATCATGGTGAGATCTGTCTTCCATCGCATGAACGCTGCACGTGATCGCGCAGCGCAAAAACCCGGCGCGGCAAAGCCGGCGCAAGGCAGATGAGTAGCGAAGGTCGACCGCAGGCGCTGCTGCGCGGCGGGGTCAGATCTCGGAAGGCAGGCGCTTGTTCAAGCGCTCAGGCTGCACAAAGTGTGATGTGCAGCGATCGATTCGGAATCGACGAAGCCTCAGGCAGAGCGGGCGGCGACCTGAAGGGGAGCAATGTCTGTGCGGGTCATTGAGTTGTCTCCTTCAGGAAAGGTTGCCGGCGCTTGGCCGAGAAAGCCGCTGAATGCGGCTGCAGGGCAGGCAGTTTTGCACGCTCGCCAAGTCGAGTCAATCGGCCGATCGAGATGATTTCAGGTCGACGGCGGGAACCCGATCGGTCCCGGCTCAGCCCCGGCTCCATCTCGACTCAATCGGGCCTGCACATCAGGCACTTCGCGGGCCTCGACATCGACGACATCGCGGTGCCGACTCTGGCCGCGTTCGCCCGGCGCTCGGCGCATACCCGTCCAAGGCGCACGAGGCACGGCACGGAAGGTCGCAAGCGTCGGCCTGCGGCCACGGATCAAAGCCCAGGCGATGAACGCCACGCCGGCCAACAAGCCGAAGATCAGCAGCAGCGCAGCGAGGATCAGGCCGAAGCCGACGACAAGCAGGCGAAACACGGTGGTCAACAAGCGGTAAGGAAGTGAGCGGAAAGGAAGGGATTGCAAAAGACGCCTCGACGATGGACAGAAAGAAAAAGGCGGCCGGTGAAGCAGCACTCCGGATTATCCGGCGGCAATGTATCGCTTCGAAGTCCGCACTGTGTCGATTCGTTGGAGATCGTCGAATGGCATAGGTTCACAGTCGGGTCACGCTCACCTTCGATGAAGGTGATGCTGTGACCTGGCGAGCCTCTCATCCCGGGCGGCGCGCTGCGCTGCGTGCCTGGGCCAGCTTCAGCTCGTCGAATGCATCGCGGCGGCCCGTCACCACGACCATCGGCAATTGGATCACCGGCAGCTCTTGCGCCAGCATGGCTTCACGGCTGGCTGTCACCATCACTTGCGGCATCAACACCACGGCGGCTTGGACATCGATCGGCGCGACCAATGAGTGTGCGTTCATCACTTGAAAACCTACGCCCAGCGCGGCGAGGATCAGGGCGGCGGGCATCAGGCGGCGGGTCATCGTGTTCATCTCTATCTCCTTGGATTCGGCGGTTCATTTCGTCGATGAATGCAGTATCGGCAGGCCCTCCCCGGCGTTCCAGCGCATTGCGACGAAACGCCTGCTGCGGCGGATGAGCTGCATCCGCGCCTTAAAACTGGCCACGGCTTCTCTCAAAGCCTCATTCACGCCACGCCTCGGGTTTTCACCGGCCGACCCGGCGATGCACTCTGCGCCGCATAAAACCATGCGCCTCAACCCAAGCACCGCAAGCCGCCGCCGCCCAGGAAGCACTGGCCTCACGACCGCAAAGATGCAGGCTCGCGTGGAAAAAATCACTCGCAAAACAAACCCTGACAGTTTTCCAGTTGGATCGATGGAACCGATTCCATACATTGACTTCCTGGACGACAATGCCAGCAGCAGCAAATGCGTCGCGGCCCTGCTCGCCAACTGCGGCATCGGAACCTCACAGCGCTTTGAGGTGAAAAACAGCGATGACGGCAGCTACAGCTTCACCAACGTCAACAGCGGCAAGCTGCTGGACGTCAACGGCAGCTCGCAGACCAACGGCGCGCTGATCCATCAATGGGGGCTGAACAACGGTTCGAACCAGCGTTTCGTGATCACGGCATCGGGAGATGCGTTGCTCGCGACCAAGCACCGCGGCAAATGCGTGGATGTACGTAGCTTCAGCAAGTCCGTTGGCGGCGTGATCCAGCAATGGGATTGCACCGGCAACGGCAACCAGCGCTGGCAGTTGATTTCGAGCACCACCGCGGCTCCGGCTACTGCTCCAACACCGGCTCCGACTCCGGCGCCAGCACCGAAGCCACCCGCCCCCGCGCCGGCCCCAGCTCCCGCACCGGCGCCCGCTCCCACACCAGCACCTGCCCCGGTCACCAAAAGCATCAAGCGCGGTGTGGCTTATGACTTGTCGGCCCCCGCCGACCTGTCGGTGATGGCACCGGGCGTGTCGTGGTGGTACGACTCGGGCCTGCGTCCGAACACGTCGGTACCGGCCGACTATTCAGCGCGCTACAAGGCCGACTTCGTGCCGATGCTGTGGAACGGCAACTTCAATGATGCCGAGGTCGAGGCTTATTTGAAGGCCAACCCGAGCATCAAGCATTTGCTGCTGCTGAACGAGCCCAATCTCACCGATCAGTCCAACCTGACGCCAGCGCAGGCTGCCGCACTGTGGCCGCGCTACGAAACGATTGCCGATCACACCGGCGTCAAGCTCGTCGGCCCGGCCATTACCTGGGGCACGATGCCGAACTTCGCTGATCCTGTCGTTTGGCTCGACGCCTTCTATGCGGCCTATCGCTCGGCCAACGGCAACCGGGACCCGCATATCGACTACATCGCCTTCCACTGGTATGACTACGGGCTGGGCGCTCAACTCGATCGCCTCGCGAAATACAACAAGCCTTTCCGGGTTACCGAATTCGCCAACTGGCACAACGGTGACGGCAGTGCGCAAATCGACTCGATCGAGAAGCAGAAAGCGCAAATGACGGAAATGGTGGAGATCTGCGAGAACCGCGCCGATGTCTACCGCCACGCATGGTTCACCGGCCGCTGGAACAACAACACCCATTTCTGCAGCCTGCTCGGCGCGACTGGGCAGCTGACCGAACTCGGCAAGCACGATCTCTCATTGCCGTACAAGAAATAGAAATAGGCTTCGGCCGAAGCCCTCGGCTTCATGGCCCCCAGGGGCGCCACCGGCGCCCCT
>CAHJWV010000024.1 GCA_903643055.1 Burkholderiales bacterium
GCAACAAACTGCGTTGGCGTTATGCCTCGTTCTTCGGCGGAGCGCTGCTGCTGGGCGCCGCCCTTGCTGGTTGGACCTGGTCGTATTCCGGCAACCGGCAACTGGTGGCCAACGCGCAGGCCGATCTGGCGAAAGTCATCAAGCTGCAGGAAGGCCGCATCGACCTTCAATCGCGCCTCGAATCGCTGGAAATCCTGCAAGACCGCGTCGAGCAATTGCAAAGCTACCGCACCGAGCGCCCCTGGGCGCTGAGCCTGGGCCTGTACCAGGGCGCGGCGCTGGAGAAGAAGCTGCGCGAGGAATACCTGGCCGGCTTGCAGGAGGTGATGCTCAAGCCCACGGCCGCGGCGCTGGCCGCCTATCTGAGCGAAGTCAACGCCAATGCCGCGCAGCTGCAGCCCCTGGCCCGAGCAGCCGACGGCACGCCCACCGCATCGAAGGGCGGCAACGCGAACCCCGAGCCTTTGGGCATCTATACCGCAGCCTCGACGCAAAACGTCTCCGATGCGTATAACGCGCTGAAGACGTACATCATGCTGGGCGACCGCAGCCGGGTCGAGACCGGTCACCTCGGTGATCAGCTGACGCGCTTCTGGCGCGGCTGGCTGGAGGCGAACCGCGGCTCGATGCCACGCGAGCAGTTGATTCGCTCGGCCGAACGACTTCTTTCGTTTGCGTTGACCCAGGTCACCGCGCCCGATTTCCCGACCACGCAGACCAACCTCGCCTTGCTCGACATGACCCGCGAGAACCTGCGCCGGGTCGTCAAAGGCATGCCGGCGCGTGAACGTGTCTACGCTGAAATCAAGGCCCGTGCGGCCACCCGTTTCCCGCCGATGACGGTAGCGCGCATCGTCGAAGACACCGACAAGGACATCGTCGCCGGCAGCTATGCGATCTCCGGCACCTTCACGAAGGAGGCCTGGTACGAGTTCGTCGACGATGCCTTCAAGGAAGCCGCCACCAAAGAAACCAAGGCCGATGACTGGGTGCTGAAAACCGCGACCCAGGACGACCTGACGCTCGAAGGCAGCCCGGAGCAGATTCGCAAGTCGCTGATCCAGCTCTACAAGACAGAGTACGTGGCGGAATGGCAGAAGTTCATGCAAGGCGTGAGCGTTCGGGAGTTCGGCAGCTTCGAAGTGGCGGTGGCCCGCATGAACCGCCTCGGCGACCCGGCCGCATCGCCGGTCGGCAAGCTGATCCAGACGCTCTACGACCAAACCTCGTGGGACAACCCCAGCCTGTTGAACGACCGCATGGCCAAGAGCCAGAAGGGTTTCATCGAGTGGTTCAAGCAGTCCGTTATGCGGATGGCGCCGAGCCCGGTCGAAGTGAAGCTCGACATCTCGACCGGTCAGGCGGCGGTGCCGATGGGGCCGATCGGCAAGGAGTTTTCGGGCCTGATGCGCTTGATGATCGGGCGCGACAACGGGCCGACCTTGATGCGCCAATACCTAGAGACGCTGTCGAAGGTGCGCACGCGGTTCAACCAGATCAAGAACCAGGGCGACACCGGCCCGGCAAGCCGTCAGCTGATGCTGCAAACACTGGAAGGCGGGTCTGAGCTGAGCGACTCGCTGAAGCTCGTTGAAGAGCAGATGCTCAACGCGCAGACCGATGCGGCCAAGGCCACGCTGCGGCCCTTGCTGGTGCGCCCGCTGATTCAGGCCTTTGCGGTGATCGTGCCGCCGGCCGAGAACGAGATCAACCGTGTGTGGGCGGCCCAGGTCTATGAACCCTTCCAGCGCACGCTGTCGGGCAAATACCCGTTCGACAAGAACTCGCGCCTCGAAGCCACGCCGGGCGAGATCACCAAGGTATTTGGCCCGGACGGCACTGTGGCGAAGTTCAGCGAACAGGCGCTCGGTGCCTTGGTGGTTCGCCGCGGTGACACCGTCACGCCGCGCACCTGGGCCGACATCGGTCTGCGCCTGCGTCCTGAATTTGCAGGCGGCTTCCCGGCCTGGGTGTCACCGGTCAATGGACAAGTCGGCGGCGCAGGCAGCAGCGGATCGGGTGGCGGAGGCGGCGGTGGCTCGGCCAGCGCCGATCAAACCCGCTTCCAGATGCTGCCTTCGCCGGTGCCGGGGCTGTCCGAGTACACCGTCGAGATTGACGGCCAGCAGATGCGCTACCGCAACGGCGCAGCCAACTGGAACGATTTCGTCTGGCCGGGCCAGGGAACGCCGGGTGTTCACATCACCGGCATCAGCGTCGAAGGCAAGGCGGTCGAGTTCTTGAACATCCCGGGCAACTCGGGCCTGGAAAAGATGTTCGCCAGCGCCAAGCAGCGCAAGCTGCCCAATGGCTCGTTCGAGCTGTCGTGGCCGAGCGGCACGATGAACCTGACCGTGCAGCTGCGTCTGATCGCCAGCCCCACCACCGGCGCATCCAGCAGCAGCGGCACGACCGACACGCCAAGCACATCGGGCGGTCTGCGCGGGGTCTCGCTGCCCAACACAGTGGCCGGCGCCGACGCCAGTGCGACGATGCCGTCAGTCACGGGAGGCAAGCCATGAGTGGACTGACATCACCGGCCGGGCAAGCGCTGTACTTCGGCAAGCTGCGCTCGCGAGGCGACTTCGTGCGCAGCACGGCCGGCTCGGCATTGATCAAGGGGCTGGACCACTGGATGTCGCAGACCATGGAGCTGCTGTCCGAAGACCCGCGCTGGAAGCTGGTCTATGACGCCGCGGCGCCCGTTCACTTCGCGATCCTCGGTGCGCAAAACCACGCCGGCTTGGTCGGCCACCTTGCAGCAAGCCAGGATGCCTCGGGCCGCCGCTTCCCTTTCGTGATGGCTGCTTCCTTCGAGGTGGCTGACCCGATCGGCTTTCTGCCTTACAGCCCGCAGGCTTTGAGTTCGCTGTGGGGCCGGCTCGACATCAGCGTGCGCCAGGCGATGGTGGCCGAAGATTTCTCGCAGATTCAGGAGCAGCTGGCGCAGATCCATGTCGGCCTGGAATCGAGGGTCGATGTGCTGCGTGACCGCTACAAGAAATACGCCGAACAGGAAACGTTGGAAGGCCTGGAGAGCAGCCTCGCTTCGGCCGGCAGCCCGGTGTCATTCCGGCAGACGGCGCTGGCCCTCGGGCTTTTGCTGCAGCCCGTGTTATCGCAAGGCCATGCGGAGCTGAGCAAGGGCATCGTGCTGCCGCTGCCGCGCGACCCGCTGCAGCTGCCCCACACGCTGACCTTGTGGGTCGATCTGGTCGCGCGCTTCTTCAAGCGCACCTCTGCCGAGCTGGCCTTATTCGTTACTTCGCATGGCCCGAAACCGTTGTTGATGATCGGCTTTCATGGCGCCTCAGCAGCGAGCTTGCGCTCGGTGATCGATGCCGACCTGTGCTTCGTCAACAACGTTGCGGTGACTGAAGCCGCCTGGGTCGAAGACTGGATCGACTCCGACTACGGCTTGCGCAAGCTGTCGAACCAATTGCGCGACCCCGGCCTGTCACTCGCTGCGGCGGTCGACATGTTCCGCGAAACCTTTCTTGGAGATTGAGCGCATGCGCTTGCAATGCAAACGATGGATGGCACCGGTGATGATGGCCGGCTCGTTGACCGGACTGTGGGCCGCCTCGCTGCCGGTACAGGCCCAGACGACGGCGCCGAACCAGGTCGTGGTCTCGGGCACCGTGCCGGACGAATCCACCCGCACGGCGATTCTTGCGCGGGTTCGCGAGATCTATGGCTTTGACCGCGTGGTCGATCAACTCGGCGTCGGCAATGTGGTCGCGCCACCGAACTGGGCCGGCTATGTTCAGAAGCTTGTGTCGCCGCAGTTGAAGCAGGTGTCGCACGGCCAATTGGCAATCAGCGGCAACAACATCGAGCTGAAGGGCGAGGTCGCCAACGAATCCCAGCGCCAGCAGATCGTCGCCGACATGGCCACCTCGCTGAACCCGACCTATGCGGTGCGCAACGGTTTGCGCGTCGCAGCGCAAGAGCAATCGCTGCTTGATGCGGCGCTGGCCAACCGCATCATCGAGTTCGAAGCCGGCAGCAGCGTGCTGCGCCCGGCCGGCCGGTCCATCCTCGATGAAATGGCCGTGGCCTTGCTCAAGTTGAATGGCAAGAAGGTCGAGGTCATCGGCCATACCGACTCGCAAGGCGCGCACGACACCAACGTCGTGCTGTCCTTGGCGCGCGCCGACGCGGTGCGCACTTATCTTGCCGGCAAAGGCATTGCGCCGTCGCTGATCACCACCTCAGGCTCCGGCCCGGACCGGCCGGTGGCGCCGAACGAAACGCCGGAAGGCCGCGCGCGCAACCGGCGCATCGAGTTCCGCGTCAGTCAGTAGGCCAGGCGGCGTCGGCAGTGCAGCGCAACGGCCGTTGCCTGCTGCCCTCCCCTCTCCACATCAGCCTTTCGGGCCTGCAGCTGAATGCCTTCAGGCGATCAGAGATTACCGTTCGCCGGCGGCACGCCCAACAGCTCTTCGATGTGCGACAGCGCACCGGTGTCCTTGACGACCGCGCGCAGCCATTCGTGCAAAGGCATGTCGCCCCACTGCACGGCCTTGTCGGCCAGATAAGCGACCGGGCTGTGCGGCTCGGTCGCGCGAAAGAAGGCGGCCACGTCACGCAATTGCGCCAGCGCCTGAGCGCGTGAGCGCAAAGGGCCGCTCACCGCACTGGCTGCCCCGCCCGCGGCCTGCGCTCCATCAGTGCCTGCGCCGCCATCGTCTGGCCCCGCCAACGCCGCATTGGCCGCCGGCACGGCACCGACTTCACGCGCCAGGCGTTGCACTTCATGCAGCGCCGCGCCCAGCGCTTCGCGGGCCGGCACGAAGCTCGGCCCCTCAGCGCCGAGCCGCGCATCGATCACCGTTTGCCAATCGGCCAACGCGGTCTGGCAAGCCTTGATCGCATCCAGTGACGCACGCAGGCTGTCTTTCGGCGTGTCACGCAGCGCCTTGTTGAACTTCTCGATCGTCAGCGTGTCGGGGCTCAGCTGTGCGGCTTTCTCGGGCGAGCGATCCAGCGTGGCCTGCAGGCTGCGCGCGGTCTGCATCTGCTGCAGCGAATAAGCGCCAAGGCGGCCGCGCGTGACGGCCGCAGTCGTCGCCAGCGAAATCAAACGCTTCAGGAACCAGCTGATGTTGCCAATGCGCTGATCCATGTCGCCGTCTTCGGCTTCGGGAAACAGGCCTTCCCAATAACGATTGCAGAGCTGCGCGCACAGATCGAGCCCTTGCTGCAAGCCGCCATAACCGCCAGTCAGAGCGGCAGCTTCGGTCAGCCACATCGCCAGCCGCAAGTCTTTCGAGCGCTTGCTCAACAGCTCGGTGCAGCGTGCCTCGACGGCGCCCCAATCGGCGGTCTTCAGCGTCGTGACCCATTCGCCCTGGTCCAGCGTCGGGTCGTCTTCGCGCCGCAGTTCGTTGATCGTGTCGAATTCTGCGGAGAA